>NZ_SPKN01000002.1:0-89369 GCF_023127765.1 Pseudomonas sp. W15Feb34 | reverse complement strand
GGGGTTTTGTTTTGGGCGGTCGAAAAGTGTCCACTCTATCCGCGCACGGCTGTCAGGCTGTGTCCGCCCCATGCACCACAGTGCTAAAGTCCACCCCTCGATTTTGCTTTTCCCAAGGAAGCCGTTATGCCGGACGCGACGTCCCTCAGCCCTGGATTCATGGTGGTTCACGGCAACCGCCTGGACGAACTGCGCAGCCTGGTGGTCAGCTGGATGCGCCGTTATCCACTGGCGCCTTTGGAAAACGAAATCGCGTTGGTACAAAGCAACGGCATCGCCCAATGGCTCAAGCTGGCCTTGGCTGAAGATCCGCAAGAAGATGATATGGGCGGCTGCGGCATTGCCGCAGCAATCGACGTGCAACTGCCTGGCAGCTTTATGTGGCAGCTCTACCGCATGGTCCTGGGCCGTGATGAAATTCCACCCAAGTCCCTGCTCGATAAAGCCCCGCTGACCTGGCGTCTTATGCGCCTGTTACCCGAACTGATTGGCCAGCCGCATTTTGAGCCCCTACAGCGCTTCCTGACTCAAGACACCGACCTGCGTAAACGCTACCAACTTGCCGAGCGCCTGGCCGATTTGTTCGACCAATACCAGGTCTACCGCGCTGATTGGCTGGAAGACTGGGCCGCAGGTCGGCACCAACTGCGCAATGGTCGAGGCGAATCCAAGCCCCTCAACCCTGCCAACTGCTGGCAAGCCGAGTTATGGCGTGCGCTGCTGCTGGATGTAGGAGAGGAGGGCATGGCTGAAAGCCGAGCAGGCGTTCACCAGCGCTTCATCGAGCGCATCAACAGCCTTGAGCAAGCGCCGCCCGGCTTGCCTTCCCGGGTGATTGTATTCGGCATTTCATCACTGCCGGCCCAAGCACTGGAAGCCCTCGCTGGCCTGGCCCGTTTCAGCCAGGTCCTGCTCTGTGTACATAACCCTTGCCGCCATCATTGGTCCGACATCGTCGCCGACAAGGATTTACTGCGTAATGAATACAAGCGCCAGGCGCGCAAAGCCGGTATGCCGGTCACTATCGATCCCCAAACCTTGCACCAGCACGCCCATCCGCTACTGGCGGCCTGGGGCAAGCAGGGCCGTGATTACATCAGTTTGTTGGACAGCTACGATGACCCCAACAGCTACCGCGCCGCATTTCGCGATGGGCGCATCGATCTGTTCAGCGACAGCGAACCCACCACGCTGCTCAACCAGCTGCAGGACGATATCCTCGAACTACGCCCGCTGAATGAAACCCGCGAACTGTGGCCCGCTGTTGATCTGGAGCATGATAGGTCCATCCGGTTCCACATCGCCCACAGCGCCCAGCGCGAAGTGGAAATCCTCCACGACCAATTGCTCCAACGCTTCAGCGCCGATCCAACGTTGCGCCCTCGGGACATCATCGTCATGGTTCCCGACGTCGACAGCTACGCGCCGCACATCCGCGCGGTCTTCGGCCAGCTTGAGCGAAATGACCCACGCTTCATCCCCTTTACCCTGACAGACCAAGGCCAACGCGGCCGCGACCCGCTACTGATCGCCGTCGAACATCTGCTCAAGCTTCCCGACAGTCGTTTCCCCGTCAGTGAAATCCTCGACCTGCTCGACGTTCCCGCCCTGCGTGAGCGTTTTGCTATCAAAGAGCGCGACCTGCCCACCCTGCATCGCTGGATCGAAGGTGCCGGTATCCGCTGGGGGCTGAACGCCGAACAACGTGTCGGTTTGGGTCTACCCACAGATCTGGAACAAAACAGCTGGCGATTCGGCCTGCGCCGTATGTTGCTGGGCTATGCAGTCGGCACTGGCATGGCCTGTGAAGGTATTGAGCCCTACGACGAAATCGGCGGCCTCGATGCGGCATTGATCGGCCCGCTGGTCGCCCTGCTCGATGCCTTGAATGATGCCCATCAGGCGTTATCACAACCGGCTGCTCCCAGGGTGTGGGGCGAGCGATTGCAACGCTTGATGCAGCTGTTCTTCCTGCCCAGCAGCGAGCACGATGACTACCTCTTGGGCCAGCTTGAGCAACTGAGAGAGACCTGGCTGGAAACCTGCGAATCCGTTGGCTTGCAGGACGAGTTACCGCTTACGGTCGTCCGTGAGGCATGGCTGGCCGGATTGGATCAGGGTCGCTTGTCCCAGCGCTTTCTCGCCGGAGCTGTCAATTTTTGTACCCTGATGCCCATGCGTGCGATCCCGTTCAAGCTGGTCTGCCTGCTCGGCATGAACGACGGCGACTACCCACGAGCACAACCGCCGCTGGACTTCGACCTGATGGGCAGCGACTACCGTCCCGGTGACCGTTCGCGCCGCGAAGACGACCGCTATTTACTGCTCGAAGCGCTGCTCTCGGCCCGCGACCAGCTCTATATCAGTTGGGTTGGCCGCAGCATCCGCGATAACAGCGATCGCCCTGCCTCGGTATTGATCGGCCAGTTGCGCGACCACCTCGCCAGCGGCTGGCAGCACGCCGGCAGCGATAAGCCGCTGATCGACGCAATGACCCAGGAACACCCGCTCCAACCCTTCAGCGCCCGCTACTTCCATGAAGGCGATCCACTGTTCAGCTACGCCCGCGAATGGCAATTGCTGCATGAAGCGCGGGATGTCATGCCCCCAGCGAATGTATTGCTGCAGCATCAACAGGAAGAACCCCTGAGCCTCGGTCAGTTGCAGGACTTCTTGCGCAACCCAGTCAAACATTTCTTCAGCCAGCGTCTGAAAGTATTCTTCGAAGCCGCAGAAGTGCCTCTGGCTGACGAAGAACCCTTCGTCCTCGACGCACTGCAGCGCTATAGCCTCAGCGACAGTCTGCTAAATGCTGCACTGACCCACCCCGATCACCTCGACCAGGCCCTCAACGCCCAAGCCCTGCGTTTGCAGGGCAGTGGCCTGTTGCCGATGGTCGGTTTCGGTGAGTGCCTGCGTAAGGAGTTGATCGAGCCGTTGCCTGACCTGGTGCAGCGCTATCAACAGCTTCTGGCGCTGTGGCCGACCCCACATACCGGCGCTGAACCTATCAGTTTTGAGTATCGAGGCATTCAGTTGGAAGGCTGGATCAGCGGCTTGCATCGCCGCAGTGATGGCGGCCTGTTAAGCGTTACCACCATCCCCAATAGCATTGGCTCGATCAAGACACGCAAGTGGCATCGCTTGATCCGCCCTTGGGTCAACCATGTGGTGGCCTGCGCCTGTGGCCTGCCATTGAGTACCGGCCTGGTAGCAAGTGACGACACCTTGCTGCTCGAGCCGTTGGATAAACCTACTGCCCAGGAAATCCTCGGCAACCTGCTGCTGGCTTGGCACACCGGTATGAGCACACCGCTGCCCGTTGCAGTAAAAACCGCTTTCGCCTGGCTCGGCCAAACTGACCCCGCCAAGGCCCAAGCCGCGGCCAGCAAAGCTTACGAAGGCGATGGCATCACCACTGACGGCGAACGCCGCGAAACGCCTGCTCTCACGCGGCAATTTCCCGACTACGCGGCGTTGGTCGCCAGTGAGGAATTCGAAGGCTGGTGCGAAACCCTGTATCGCCCGCTCATCAACGCACCATGGCGATCGCTTTCCAGCGCGGAGGCCAGCGCATGATCGGCAAACCCTTGGCCCTGGCATTCCCGCTTAAAGGCAGCCAGTTGATTGAAGCCAGTGCCGGCACTGGCAAGACCTTCACCATCTCCGCGTTATACCTGCGCCTGGTGCTCGGCCATGGTGGTGATGAGTCAGGCTTCGGCCGCGAACTGCTGCCGCCGCAAATTCTCGTCGTCACGTTCACCGATGCGGCCACCAAGGAGCTGCGTGAACGCATCCGCATCCGCCTGGCCGAAGCTGCGCGCTTCTTTCGCGACGAAATCGAACAGCCCGATGCGTTGATCGCCGACCTGCGCGAGCAATACGCTCCGCAGCAATGGCCGGCCTGCGCCAACCGCCTGGACATCGCCGCGCAATGGATGGATGAAGCCGCCGTCTCGACTATCCACAGCTGGTGCCAGCGCATGTTGCGTGAACATGCGTTCGACAGTGGCAGCCTGTTCACCCAGACCCTGGAAACTGACCATAGCGACCTGCTGGGCGAAGTGCTGCGCGATTACTGGCGATTGTTCTGCTACCCGATGCACGACGATGCGCTCAACTGGGTGCGCAACAATTGGGGCGGCCCCGCGGCGCTGATGCCAAGGGTGCGTGCGCTGTTCGGCAGCGAGCGGCCCACCGACGAAAGTCGCGAGCCGGCCGAACTGATCAACGCTTGTTTGCAAGAGCGTCGCGCCGCGCTGACGACCCTCAAGGCACCCTGGCAACAGTGGGCGGCCGAGCTGCGCGATATCTGCCTGCAAGCCGTCGCCGCCAAAACGGTCGATGGGCGCAAGATGCAAGCGCGCTACTTCGAACCCTGGTTCGAAAAGATCAGTGCCTGGGCCGCCGATGAAACCCTGGAGCAATTGGACATCGGTACCGGCTTCACGCGCCTGACGCCCGAGGGCATGGCCGAAGCCTGGAAGGGCGAACCGCCGCAGCACCCGGGGATCGAGGCGATGGCCGGCCTCAAAGCCAGCCTCGATGCATTGCCAACGCCCGACGCCGCGGTATTGCAACATGCGGCTGGCTGGGTGGGTAAACGCTTCGAAGAAGAGAAACGTCGCCGCGCTGAAATGGGCTTCGACGACATGCTGATCCGCCTCAACGCGGCCCTTCAGGCAGACGGTGGCGAGCGCCTGGCCAGTGTGATCCGTGAGCAATTCCCGGTGGCGCTGATTGATGAATTTCAAGACACCGACCCGGTGCAATACAGCATCTTCGACAGCATCTACCGCATCGACGAAAACCACCTGGACAGTGGCCTGTTCTTGATCGGCGACCCGAAGCAGGCGATCTACGCCTTTCGCGGTGCCGACATCTACACCTACCTGCGCGCCCGGCAGTCCACCACCGGCCGCCATCACACCCTGGGCACCAACTTCCGCTCCAGCCATGCGATGGTCGAAGCGGTGAACCACGTGTTCCAGCGTGCGGAAACCGGCCGTGGTGCGTTCCTGTTCCGCGAGCCCAACGGCGAGAACCCGGTGCCGTTTCACCCGGTGCTGTCCCAGGGCCGCAGCGAGCACCTGCAGGTTGACGGCCAACCGTTGCCGGCCATGAACCTGTGGCACCTGCCTACCGACCAGCCGATTTCCACCGCGGTTTACCGTCAGCACTTGGCTGCGGCCTGCGCCACACAGATCGTCGCGTTGCTCAATGGTGGGCAGCAAGGCACAGCAGGTTTTGTAAAAGAGGGCAGCCTCAAGGGCGTATTGCCGTCAGACATCGCCATCCTCGTACGCGACGGCAAGGAAGCCCAGGCCGTGCGCGCTGAGTTGGCCAGCCGTGGCGTGCGCAGTGTGTACCTGTCGGATAAGGACTCGGTTTTCGCCGCCCAGGAAGCTCACGACCTGCTGGCCTGGCTCAAGGCCTGCGCCGAGCCGGATGTCGAGCGCCCGCTGCGCGCCGCCCTGGCCTGCGTCACCTTGAACCTGTCCCTGGCGGAACTGGAGCGTCTGAACCAGGACGAATTGGCGTGGGAATCGCGCGTGATGCAGTTCCGTGGCTACCGCGCAATCTGGCGCACCCAAGGCGTGCTGCCGATGCTGCGTCGCCTGCTCCACGACTTCAAGCTGCCTCAAACCCTTATCGCCCGCAGTGATGGCGAGCGCGTGCTGACCAACCTGTTGCACCTCAGTGAGTTGCTGCAACAAGCCGCGTCGGAACTCGATGGTGAACAGGCGTTGATCCGCCACTTGGCCGAACACCTGGCACTGTCGGGCCAGGCCGGTGAAGAACAGATCCTGCGTCTGGAAAGCGATGAGCAACTGGTCAAGGTGGTGACCATCCACAAATCCAAGGGCCTGGAATACGACCTGGTGTTCTTGCCCTTCATCTGCTCGGCCAAACCGGTGGATGGCAGTCGCTTGCCGCTGCATTACCACGATGAACACGGCAAGTCCCAAGTGAGCCTGCGGCCAACGGCCGAGCTGATCGCCCAAGCCGATGACGAGCGCCTGGCCGAAGACCTGCGTTTGTTCTACGTGGCCTTGACCCGCGCCAAACACGCGTGCTGGCTGGGCATTGCCGACCTCAAGCGCGGCAATAACAGCAGCTCGGTCTTGCACCTGTCGGCATTGGGGTATTTGCTGGGGGGCGGGACGTCGTTGGGCGAGTCCACCGGCCTGGCGCGCTGGTTGCTGGATTTACAGGAAGGTTGCCCGGCCATCCGTTATGGCCTTGTGCCGGATATCCAGGACATCCTGTTTCACCCGCCGCGCAATGAAGCGACGTTGCTTGCGCCGTTGCTGCCCAAACGCAAGGCTGCGGAAAACTGGTGGATTGCCTCCTACAGTGCCTTGCGCATTGGCGACAGCATGAGCGCCGCCAGCCTCGAAGCGCCGGAAAGCCCGCAGGCCCAGAAGCTGTTCGATGACGAACGCCTCGACCCCGATGCACCACGGGAAGTGGTGGCGTCCGGCGGTGATATTCACCGTTTCCCACGCGGGCCTAATCCAGGCACCTTCCTCCACGGCTTGTTGGAGTGGGCCGGTGAAGAGGCTTTCAACGTGACGCCCGAGGCCATTGAAAAGGCCGTGGGCGCACGCTGTAACCGCCGCAATTGGGAAGGCTGGATCGTCACCCTCAGCGGCTGGCTGGGGCATCTGTTGCAAACGCCGTTGCCGCTGTACAACGACCACGTGACCCTCAGCGGTCTTGAGCAGTACCAGATTGAAATGGAGTTCTGGTTCGCCAGTCACACAGTCGATGTGCTCGCCCTCGACAAGCTGGTGTGCCGGCACACCCACGGCGGCGTTTCCCGTGTGGCCGCGGAGCCGGTGCTGCTCAACGGCATGTTCAAGGGGTTTATCGACCTGACGTTCGAACACGAGGGGCGCTACTACGTGGCGGACTACAAATCCAACTGGCTCGGCCCCGACGATTCGGCCTACACCCAGCAAGCCATGGAGCAGTCGATCCTTGAGCATCGGTACGACCTGCAATACGTACTTTACCTGCTGGCCCTGCATCGCCAGCTCAAGGCACGCCTGCCCGATTATGACTACGACCAGCACGTCGGCGGCGCCTTGTACCTGTTCCTGCGTGGCACCCAGTCGGTGAGCCAGGGGGCGTATTTCACCCGGCCGCCCCGTGAGCTGATCGAAAGCCTGGACCTGTTGTTCCAGGGCAAGCCAATTGCGCCCAAGGTCGAGCCCGTCTGGGAACAAGGAGTGTTGCTATGAGCCTGTCGCCGTTACCGCTGGAGGAGCTGGCACCGCTGAGTCACGCCACTGACCTGGTGCAGTTGCTTGAGCGTTGGGTCGAGCGTGGCTGGTTGCGGGCCCTGGACAAAGCCTTCGTCGGCTTCCTGCACGAGCTTGATGCCCAGGCCGATCCCTTGGTGCTGCTGGCGGCCGCGTTGACCAGCCATCAACTGGGCCATGGCCACGTCTGCCTGGACCTGTTCGAAACCCTCAAGACGCCGGACTTCGCCCTGTCTTTGCCGCCCGAAGGCGACCTGCACACCGGCGCCATGCTGCTGCCGTCGCAGTTGCTGCACGGCCTGGACGGTGCCCATTGGTGCCATGCCCTGGCGGGCAGCCCACTGGTCGCGCTGGCGGTCGATGGCAGCGACGTGGCCCAGAGCCGGCCATTGGTGTTGTCCGGCAAACGCATGTACCTGCGCCGCTACTGGACCTACGAGCGACGTATCGATCGCGCCCTGCGCCTGCGCCTCGCGAGCGTGGAGCCCGCAGCTGCCGATTTGCCACAACGCCTCAACCGCCTGTTCGACCAACCGGCGCCGGATGGGGTGATTGATTGGCAAAAACTTGCCTGTGCGCTGGCTACCCGCGGCGCATTCAGTATCGTCACCGGCGGCCCCGGCACCGGCAAGACCACCACCGTAGTGCGGCTGCTTGCGTTGCTGCAGGCGCCCGCCGTGGAGTCCGGCAGCCCGTTGCGCATTCGCCTGGCCGCGCCCACCGGTAAAGCCGCTGCGCGCCTGACCGAATCCATCAGCCAGCAAGTGCTGTCGCTGACAGTGCCCGACAGCGTGCGGGAAAAAATCCCGACGCAGGTCACCACGGTTCACCGCCTGCTGGGCAGTCGTCCCGGTACTCGCCACTTCCGGCATCACCTCGGTAATCCATTGCCGTTGGACGTGCTGGTGGTGGATGAAGCCTCGATGATCGACCTGGAAATGATGGCCAACCTGCTCGACGCCTTGCCACCCCATGCGCGTCTGGTATTGCTGGGCGACAAGGACCAGTTGGCGTCGGTGGAAGCGGGTGCGGTACTCGGTGATTTGTGCCGCGATGCCGAAGACGGCTGGTACAGCCCGCACACTCGGCAATGGCTGCAAGCCGTCAGCGGCGAAGACCTCAGTGCCAGCGGCCTGCAAGAAGACCTCGACGGTAGCCATCCCCTGGCCCAGCAGGTGGTGATGCTGCGCTATTCACGTCGTTTCGGCGAAGGCAGCGGCATCGGCCAGATGGCGCGCTGGGTCAACCAGCAAAATGCCGAACAGGCACGTCAGCTGTTGGCCGCAGGTCGTCATGACGACCTGTTTTGCGTCAGCCTCAAGGGCGAGCATGACTCTGCCCTTGAGCGCCTGGTGCTGGACGGCCAGGGCGACGGTGCCCAAGGCTATCGCTACTACCTGAATCTGCTGCAATCGGCACGTCCACCCTTGGATACGCCACGTGATGACCCGGCCTGGACGCATTGGGCGCAACAGTTGCTGCAAGCCTTCGATGCGTTCCAACTGCTCTGCGCGGTGCGCAAAGGCCCTTGGGGCGTTGAAGGGTTGAATCAGCGCATCACCGCGGCCCTGCGCAAAGTACGCCTGATCGAAGGCGACGAGCAGTGGTACGAAGGTCGTCCGGTACTGATGACCCGTAACGATTACGGCCTGGGCCTGATGAACGGCGACATCGGTATCGCGTTGAAATTGCCCGAAAACGAGGGCGGCTCCCACGTGCTGCGGGTGGCCTTCCCACGTAACGATGGCCAGGGCGGCGTACGTTTTGTGCTGCCCAGCCGCTTGAATGATGTTGAAACCGTGTATGCGATGACCGTGCACAAATCCCAGGGCTCGGAGTTCACCCATACGGCGCTGATCCTTCCGGACGCTTTGAACCCGGTGTTGACCAAGGAGTTGATCTATACCGGTATTACCCGCGCCAAGCGCTGGTTCAGCTTGATCGAGCCCCGCGGTGGGGTGTTTGAGGAGGCGGTACGGCGCAAGGTCAAGCGTTTGAGCGGGTTGATGCTGGAGTTGGACGCCGTGCCTGAAAAACTGACTGATAGGTCATGAAATATTTCTGATTCAGATGTCTGATTTTTCTGAAAAAATAGTAGGCCTCGTGTCAGCCGTGCGGCATGGGGTTTCCCGCCGCTGTGCTATCGTTGCGGCATCACCCTGGAAAATACCTGAGAGAAGTGCTGCATGAACGTGGCTGTCTCGCCCACAGAGCGCAGTTTGAGCTGGAGACGGATGTTGCTGGTGGCGGTTCTGTGCCTGCTCGCACCGCGCGTCTGGGCGCAGACGCCGAGCCTCGCCGAGCAGCGCGCCCAGGCGGTCACCCAGGTCGTCCTGGGCATTCTCAGTTATGCGCGATGGCCGGTGGAGCCTGCGCAATTGCGGCTGTGTGTTGTGGGGCCGACTCAGTACACCGATGACCTGGTCAAAGGCACCACCCAGGCCACCGGTCGTCCAGTGCTGGTACGGCGCCTGCTGGTCGATCATCCGGATATCGTCAATGCCTGCGATGCCGTCTACATCGGCAAAATCACCCCCGACGAACGCAACCGCCTGTTTACCTCATTGATTGGCCACCCTGTACTCAGCATTAGCGAAGGGGGCGACCAGTGCACGGTGGGCAGCCTGTTCTGCCTGCGCGTCAGCGATGAGCAGGTGTCGTTCGAGGTCAACCTGGATTCAGTCGCCCGCAGCGGCGTGCGTATCCATCCCAGTGTGTTGCAGTTGTCTCGCCGTCGAGCGCCTGGCTCATGAGCCGCGATAAAGTGCGGCCGACCCTGCGCTCGGTGATTGCCCGTGGGCATATGATTCTGGCGCTGGTGGCGGTCACCCTGGCCAGTGTGTCCCTGACCCTGCTCGGCGTACTTGCCCTGCGGGTTTACGCCGAGCACAACCTGCACCTGATCGCCCGCTCCATCAACTACACCGTGGAAGCGGCTGTAGTGTTCAACGACAGCGCGGCGGCCACCGAAGCCCTGAGCCTGATCGCCTCCACCGAAGAAGTGGCCCAGGCAGAAGTATTCGATATCAACGGCAAGCTGCTGGCGCGCTGGGTTCGCCCGGAAACCGGCATGTTGTCACGGGTCGAGTTGCAAATAGCGCACGCCCTGCTCGAACAGCCCATCAGCCAGCCGATTCTGCGCCAAGGGCAAACCGTCGGCAGCATCCATCTGGTCGGCCACGGTGGCAGCCTGTTGCGCTTCTTGCTCAGCGGCCTGATCGGGATTCTGATCTGCACCGCCCTCAGCGCCTGGGTGGCCTTGCACTTGTCGCGGCGTCTGTTAAATGGCATCACCGTGCCACTGCAACGCCTGGCCGCCGTCGCTCACGCTGCGCGCAGCGAGCGAGACTTTGACCGCCGCGTACCCTCGGCGCAGATCGCCGAACTCGACAGCCTGGGCAGCGACTTCAACGCCCTGCTCGGCGAGATGGAGGCCTGGCAGAGCCACCTGCAAAGCGAAAACGAAACCCTGGCCCACCAGGCCAGTCATGACAGCCTCACTGGCCTGCCCAACCGCGCGTTCTTCGAAGGCCGGCTTATTCGCGCCTTGCGTAGTGCCGCCAAGGTCAACGAGCGGGTGGCGGTGCTGTTTCTCGACAGCGACCGCTTCAAAGACATCAACGACAGCTTCGGTCACGCTGCTGGCGATGCCGTGTTGGTGGCTGTTGCCGATCGCGTGCGTGCGCAACTGCGCGAGGATGACCTGGTGGCACGCCTGGGCGGCGATGAATTTGCGGTATTGCTGGCGCCGCTGCACAAGGCCGAAGACGCCCATCGCATCGCCGATAAAATCATTGCCAGCATGGACGTGCCGATTTCGCTGCCAGGGGGTACCCAGGTGTTGACCTCCCTCAGTATCGGCATTGCCATTTATCCCGATCATGGCGCCACTCCCGGCACCTTGCTCAACGCCGCCGATGCGGCGATGTACCAGGCCAAACGCCTGTCTTCAGGCGGCCAGCAAACGGCGGAGTCGGAGCATCCCGTCGTCAACGTTCAACACAGGAGTTGATTCCCTTGTTCGCTAACACACGCGTTTTATTTATTTCCTTACTCGTTGCCTTCCTGGCCCTCAGCGGCTGCCAGACGCCCCCGCCCAAGGGGCTCACCCCGGCGCAAGTCGCCGTACTCAAGCAGCAAGGCTTCGAGCTGACCGACGAGGGCTGGGCCTTCGGCCTGTCCGGCAAGGTCCTGTTTGGCAGCGACATCGAAACCCTCAATAAACCCAGCACCGACATCGTCGAACGCATCGGCCAGGCCCTGGTAGGCGCGGGCATCGAGCGCGTACGTGTCGACGGCCACACCGACGCCTCGGGCAAAGAACCCTACAACGTGGCGCTGTCCCTGCGCCGCGCCAAGAGCGTGGGCAAGGTGCTGACCCGCGTGGGTATGAAAGAAGAAAACATCCAACTGCGCGGTTTGGGCAGCAGCGAGCCGGTGGCGCCGAATACGACCACAGCAGGCCGCACCGAGAATCGCCGGGTGTCGATTGTTGTGATCGCAGACTAAGCGGGTTCACCTTCCCCCAGCTGAAATGCATTCAATATGTGGGAGCTGGCTTGCCTGCGATGGCGGTTGATCGGTAGATATAGCTTTTGCTGATACACCGCTATCGCAGGCAAGCCAGCTCCCACATTCAGCCTGCAAACCGCATCTCCCGCGTCTGCCCCATCAACAACCCTTGATTCTGCTCAGTCACCTCCCTGATGTAATCCCACAACAACGTAATCCGTTTCAACTTCCTCAAATCCTCCCGGCAATACATCCAGAACTGCCGCGTAATCGCAATCTGCTCTCCCAGCACCGGCAACAAGCGCGGATCCTGCGCCGCCAGAAAACACGGCAATATCGCCATCGACCGGCCCTGCTGCGCCGCCACGTACTGCGCGATCACGCTGGTACTGCGCAGGCTGGCGCTGGCGCCGGGCACCACGTTGGCCAGGTACAGCAGCTCCGAGCTGAAGGCCAGGTCATCCACGTAGCTGATAAACGGATGCTCGGCCAAATCCGCAGGTTTGCGGATTGGCGGGTGTTGGTCGAGGTAGTCCTGGGTGGCGTACAGCTGCAGTTTGTAGTCGCACAGTTTGCAGCACACATACGGCCCGTGTTCCGGGCGCTCCAGGGCGATGACGATGTCGGCTTCGCGCTTGGACAGGCTGATGAAGTGGGGCAGGGGCAGGATGTCTACCGAGATCGCGGGATAAGTGTCGACGAAATGGCTCAACTGCGGGGTGACGAAGAAGCTACCGAACCCTTCGGTGCAGCCCATGCGCACATGGCCGGACAGCGCCACGCCGGAGCCGGAGACTTGTTCGCAGGCCATGTGCAGGGTGCTTTCGATGGACTCCGCGTAGCCGAGCAAACGCTGGCCCTCGGTGGTGAGCACGAAGCCGTTGGTCCGGGATTTTTCGAACAGCAACGTACCGAGCGACACTTCCAGTGAACTGATGCGCCGCGACACGGTGGTGTAGTCCACCGCCAGGCGCTTGGCGGCCACGCTGGCCTTGCGGGTGCGCGCCACTTCGAGGAAAAACTTCAGGTCATCCCAGTTCAGGGCGCCTAGAGAGGTGATGTTTTTTTGCATATTGGACCGGATTTTATGTGCGTTCTTATTAGAAGTTTGCACATCTATACTCCAAAAACAGTCCGAACGCCTCATTCTTCAAGGCGATTCAACGCCTTGGTTCTCTGCATAACTACAAGATTCTGGAGACCACATGAACGCATCTGCCGATATTTCCGTGCAACAGGTCAAGTTGCTGATCAACGGCGAGTGGGTCGAATCCAAGACCACCGAGTGGCAAGACATCGTCAACCCGGCCACCCAACAAGTGCTGGCCAAAGTCCCGTTTGCCACTGCCGATGAAGTCAACGCTGCCATCGACGCCGCCCATCGCGCCTTTCAGACCTGGAAGCTGACGCCGATCGGTGCGCGGATGCGCATCATGCTCAAGCTGCAAGCCCTGATCCGTGAACACTCCAAGCGTATCGCCGTGGTCCTCAGCGCCGAGCAGGGCAAGACCATTGCCGATGCCGAGGGCGATATTTTCCGTGGTCTGGAAGTGGTCGAACACGCCTGTTCCATCGGCACCCTGCAAATGGGCGAATTCGCCGAAAACGTGGCCGGTGGCGTGGACACCTACACCCTGCGCCAACCTATCGGCGTGTGCGCCGGCATCACTCCGTTCAACTTCCCGGCGATGATTCCGCTGTGGATGTTCCCGATGGCGATTGCCTGCGGTAACACCTTCGTCCTCAAGCCTTCCGAGCAAGACCCGTTGTCGACCATGCTGCTGGTGGAGCTGGCGCTGGAAGCCGGTGTGCCGGCCGGTGTGCTCAACGTGGTGCATGGCGGTAAGGACGTGGTGGATGCGCTCTGTACTCACAAAGATATCAAGGCCGTGTCCTTCGTCGGTTCCACCGCCGTCGGCACCCATGTCTACGACCTGGCCGGCAAACACGGCAAGCGCGTGCAGTCGATGATGGGCGCCAAGAACCACGCCGTGGTGCTGCCGGATGCCAACCGTGAACACACCCTCAATGCCCTGGTCGGCGCCGGTTTCGGCGCGGCGGGCCAGCGTTGCATGGCCACCTCGGTGGTGGTGCTGGTGGGCGCGTCCAAGCAGTGGCTGCCGGATCTCAAGGCTCTGGCACAAAAGCTCAAGGTCAATGCTGGCAGCGAAGCCGGCACGGATGTCGGCCCGGTGATCTCCAAGCGCGCCAAGGCACGCATCCTTGAACTGATCGAAAGCGGCGTGAAAGAAGGCGCCAAGCTGGAGCTGGATGGCCGCGATATCAAGGTGCCAGGCTTCGAACAAGGTAACTTTGTCGGCCCGACTCTGTTCTCGGGCGTGACCACCGACATGCGCATCTACACCGAGGAAATCTTCGGCCCGGTGCTGGTAGTGCTGGAAGTCGACACCCTCGACCAAGCCATCGCCCTGGTTAACGCCAACCCGTTCGGCAATGGCACGGGCCTGTTCACCCAAAGTGGTGCGGCGGCGCGTAAATTCCAGAGCGAAATCGATGTGGGCCAGGTCGGCATCAACATTCCGATTCCGGTGCCAGTGCCGTTCTTCAGCTTCACCGGCTCGCGCGGTTCCAAGCTCGGCGACCTGGGCCCGTACGGCAAGCAAGTGGTGCAGTTCTACACCCAGACCAAAACCGTCACCAGCCGCTGGTTCGATGACGACACGGTCAACGATGGCGTCAACACCACCATCAACCTGCGCTGAACCTGGGAGACGACCATGAAGATTGCATTTATCGGCCTGGGCAACATGGGCGCGCCCATGGCCCGCAACCTGATCAAGGCTGGGCACGCGCTTAATCTATTCGACCTGAACCAGGCGGTACTCAAGGAACTCGCCGAACTGGGCGGCACCATCAGCAGCTCACCGCGTGATGCGGCCCAGGGCGCAGAACTGGTGATTACCATGCTGCCGGCCGCTGCTCACGTGCGCAGCGTATGGCTCAATGACGACGGTGTGCTCGCGGGCATCGGCAAAGGCGTCCCAGCGGTGGATTGCAGCACCATCGATCCGCAAACCATCCGTGATGTAGCTGCAGCGGCAGCGAAACAAGGCGTGGCAGTGGCCGATGCACCGGTCTCCGGTGGCACCGGCGGTGCCCAGGCCGGGACGCTGACCTTTATGGTCGGCGCCAACCCGGAATTATTCGCTACCCTGCAACCGGTGCTGGCGCAGATGGGCCGCAACATCGTGCACTGCGGCGATGTCGGCACCGGGCAAATCGCCAAGATCTGTAACAACCTGCTGCTGGGTATCAGCATGGTCGGCGTCAGTGAGGCCATGGCCCTGGGCGATGCGCTCGGCATTGATACGCAAGTGCTGGCCGGCATCATCAACAGCTCCACCGGGCGCTGCTGGAGTTCCGATACCTACAACCCGTGGCCGGGTGTGATTGAAACTGCTCCGTCATCGCGTGGCTATACCGGTGGCTTCGGCGCCGACCTGATGCTCAAGGACTTGGGCCTGGCTACTGAGGCCGCACGGCAGGTACACCAACCGGTGATTCTTGGCGCGGTGGCCCAGCAGTTGTATCAGTCGATGAGCCAGCGTGGGGAAGGGGGCAAGGACTTCTCGGCGATCATCAACAGTTATCGCAAGCTCAAATAAACTGTGGCGAGGGAGCTTGCTCCCGCTGGACTGCGCAGCAGTTCCATCTTTTGGGGCCGCTACGCGCCCCAGCGGGAGCAAGCTCCCTCGCCACAGGTTCTTGCTGATCAAGCAAAAACGAAGTACTTGCGCACGGTCTCCACTACTTCCCAGGTACCTTTCATGCCTGGCTCCACCACGAAGATATCCCCAGCGCGCAAATGGATCGGCGCCATGCCTTCAGGTGTGATCACGCAGTAGCCTTCCTGGAAATGGCAGTATTCCCACTTCACGTACTCCACGTACCACTTGCCCGGCGTGCAGATCCAGGTGCCCATGATCTTGCTGCCGTCTTCGCTGGTATAGGCGTTGAGGTTGACGGTGTGCGGGTCGCCTTCAAGCTTTTCCCATTTGCAGGCATCCAGGACCGGCAGTGGGTGGGTGTCGCGCAGTACGGTGATGGGCTTGGACATGATGACTCCGAGGTAAGGGAACAAGAGTCGAACCCTATAGCGTCGCGGCCAGGGCTGGTGGTCTGGACTCGACATCGGTATGCCCAGAAGCGCAGTTAATGTGGGAGGGGGCTTGCTCCCGATAGCAGTGTGTCAGTCACTGCTATGGCTACTGACACACCGCTATCGGGAGCAAGCCCCCTCCCACATTGGATCTGTGTAATTGTTCGGTAATTTGTCCTTTTATCGCAGTAACTGCGAAAGATTTCCCGTGTTGCGCCAGAATTCGCAAGAAAATTCAGAGCTGGCCCTCGTATCATTCACCCCAGTACCCAGTGAGAGCCTTGCAATGAACCCAATAAAAACGTGGTGGGATATCAGCCCGCCCTTGAGCACGGCGACCCCGACCTGGCCGGGCGATACGCCGTTCCAGGAAGAGCGCGTGTGGCAGTTCGGCCCGGAGTGTCCGGTAAATGTGGGCCGCGTAACCCTGTCGCCGCACACCGGTGCCCATGTGGATGCACCGCTGCATTACAGCGCCGATGGCGCGCCGATTGGCGAGGTTTCGCTGGATGTGTACATGGGCCCGTGCCGGGTATTGCATTGCCTGGGCAGCGGCGCGTTGGTGCAGCCGCATCAGTTGCAAGGGCGTGTGGATAACCTGCCGGAGCGCGTGCTCTTGCGTACTTATCCACAAGCGCCATTGACTGAATGGGATTCGAATTTCACTGCCATCGCCCCGCAAACCATTGAGCTGCTCGCCGGCCTGGGTGTGCGCCTGATCGGTATCGATACGCCGTCCCTGGACCCGCAACAATCCAAGACCATGGATTCCCACAACGCCGTGGCGCGCCATGGCATGGCGATCCTCGAAGGCATCGTGCTCGATGAAGTGCCGGAGGGCGACTATGAACTGATCGCGCTGCCGCTACGTTTTGCCCATCTCGATGCCAGCCCGGTCCGCGCCATTCTCCGCCCGCTCAAGGAGCCCACGCGATGAGCCAATGTCCTTTCTCAGCTGATTACCAACCGCCGGAAGAATGGCATAACGCCGAACTGAATTTTTCCGAGTCCATGAGCTATGGCGATTACCTGGACCTGGGCAAAGTCCTCAGCGCCCAGCACCCGCTTTCTCCAGACCACAACGAAATGCTCTTCATCATCCAGCACCAGACCTCGGAGCTGTGGATGAAGCTGATGCTTCACGAACTCAAGGCTGCCCGCGAACATGTGCGCCTGGGTGAGCTGCCACCAGCGTTCAAGATGCTGGCGCGGGTGTCGCGGATCTTCGATCAACTGGTACACGCCTGGGCCGTGCTGGCGACCATGACGCCGTCGGAGTACAAGGCGATTCGCCCGTTCCTGGGGCAGTCGTCGGGGTTTCAGTCGTTCCAGTACCGTGAGATCGAATTCATCCTGGGCAACAAAAGCCGGGCGCTGCTGCGGCCCCATGCTCATCGCCCGGATTTGCTGCAGCAATTGCAGGTGGCAATTGCCACGCCGTCGCTGTATGACGAAGCGGTCAACCTGATGGTCAAGGCCGGACTGGCGATTGACCCGCAGCGCGCCGAACGCGACCCGACGGCGGCCACAGTGCATGACGACTCCGTGGAGGCGGCGTGGCGCGAGGTGTATCGCGACCCGAATCGGTACTGGGACCTGTATCAGTTGGCCGAGAAGTTTATCGACCTGGAAGATTCGTTCCGCCAATGGCGCTTCCGGCATGTCACCACGGTGGAGCGCATCATCGGCTTCCAGCCGGGTACCGGCGGCACCGAAGGCGTGGGTTACCTGCGCAAGATGCTCGACACGGTGCTGTTTCCCGAACTCTGGCGAGTACGTTCCACGCTCTAAACAAAAAAGCCCCGGATCTCCGGGGCTTTTCATTTGGAATGCAGCTAAAAATGTGGGAGGGAGCAAGCCCCCTCCCACAGAGGTTACTGGGTTACTGCAACTTTCCCGTTTCTGATCCGAAACCGATAGGCGATGTAGATAATTCCCACCCACACCGGCATCGCATACACCGACTCGCGAATCCCCGGAATCGCCAGCATCACGCCAATGATCATCACCATGAACGCCAGGCACAGGTAGTTGCTGAACGGGAACCAGAAGGTCTTGAACGACGGTGTCACGCCTTGCTCGCCCATGGCCTTGCGGAACTTGATATGGGTCAGGCTGATCAGCGCCCAGTTGATCATCAACGAAGCAACCACCAGCGCGAACAGCAACTCCAGCGCACTGTGCGGCGCGACGTAGTTGACCACCACGCACAGCATCGTCACCAACGCCGAAATCGCCAGGGCCCGCAGCGGCACGCCTTGTTTGTTGAGCTTCATCAGCGCCTTGGGCGCGTCACCCTGCTCGGCCAGGCCGAACAACATGCGGCTGTTGCAGTACACGCCGCTGTTGTACACCGACAACGCCGCGGTCAGCACCACGAAGTTGAGGATGTGGGCGGCGGTGTCGTTGCCGATCAACGAGAAGATCTGCACAAACGGGCTGCCGCTGTAGGCATCGCCCGACGCGCCGAGGGTTTGCAGCAATTGATCCCACGGGTACAGCGACAACAGCACGGTCAGCGCGCCGACGTAGAAAATCAGGATGCGGTACACCACCTGATTGATCGCTTTGGGGATGACCTTGCGCGGTTCGCTGGCTTCGGCGGCGGTGATGCCGACCAGTTCCAGGCCGCCGAACGAGAACATGATGAAGGCCATGGACATCAGCAGCCCCATGCCGCCGTTGGGGAAGAAACCGCCGTGGCTCCACAGGTTGCTGACCGACGCTTGCGGGCCGCCAGTGCCGCTGAACAGCAGGTAGCAGCCGAGCACGATCATGCCGACAATCGCCACCACCTTGATGATCGCAAACCAGAACTCGGCTTCACCGAAGAACTTCACGTTCAGGGTGTTGATCAGGTTCACCGCAACAAAGAACACCAGCGCGCTGACCCAGGTTGGAATCTCCGGCCACCAGAACTGGATGTACTTGCCTACCGCCGTCAACTCGGCCATGCCCACCAGCACGTAGAGCACCCAGTAGTTCCAGCCGGCCAGAAAACCCGCGTAGCCGCCCCAGTATTTGTGCGCAAAGTGGCTGAAGGAGCCGGCCACCGGCTCTTCGACGATCATCTCGCCGAGCTGGCGCATGATCAGGAACGCGATAAAGCCGGCCACCGCATAGCCCAGGATCATCGACGGCCCCGCCGACTTGAGTACCCCGGCCGAGCCGAGGAACAAGCCTGTACCAATCGCGCCTCCCAAGGCGATCAGCTGAATGTGCCGGTTCTTCAGGCCACGCTTGAGGCCCACCGGGTTAACCATGTCATCCGCCATTAACATTCCCTTCTACTTGTTTTTCTCAAGGGTGATTGCACGCCGCATCGGCCCCTCAGAACTGCTGAGGGTCAGATATTACTCTGCGTAAACTTTTCGTAATACAGCTGAACGCCATCAAGTGCCTGATCCACCAGCCATTGTTGAATGGATTCGACCATTGGAGGGGGGCCGCACACGTACATATCCGCCGATCTGTCCCGCAATTCGGCCAGGTCAAAATGTTCGGTGAGGTAGCCGCGCTTGCCGGGCCATTCGGATGAAGCATCGCTGAGTACTTCGGTGTAGCGAAAGCCCGGGATTGTCCTCGCGTAGTCCTGGATACGCGCCGCTTCGCATAAATCCTCGGCACTGCGCACGCCGTAGTAGAGGTGCACCGGTTGCGAGCAGCCGTTGGCCGCCAGTTCATCGAGCATACCCAGCAACGCCGACAACCCGGTACCGCCCGCCACCAGCACCAGCGGCCGGGTGACATGCCGGAGGTAGAACGCCCCCAATGGCGCCTCCAGCAGCATCGCGTCGCCCGCCTGGCAGCGTTCGCGCAGGTAGTTGCTCATCACCCCATCCGGCAGCAGGCGCACCAGGAACTGCAGTTGGTTACCCGGCCGATTGGCGAAGGAGTAGGAGCGCCAACTGTCGGTGCCGGGCACCGCGACACGAGCGTACTGGCCAGGCAGGAAATCCAGTGGCTGGTCCAGTTGCACCTGCAAGATCGCCGTACTGGTGGAGACCTGCTGCACGTCGCTCACCGTACCGCGTACCTGCACTGGCCCGGATGCATTGCACAGGCTTGAATCGAAGTCGAAGTAGAAGGTGGCGTCGGACTGCACCCGAGTCTGGCAACTGAGCATCTTGCGTTGCTGCAGGTCGAGGCTCGAGAGCGCTTCTTCGTCGACATAGTCCTGGGTGTACTCGCCGGATTCGCAACGCCCCTGGCAAGTGCCGCACACGCCTTCGCGGCAATCGAGCGGGATCTTGATACCGTTGCGCAGGGCTGCATCCAACAGGATTTCATTGGCGCCCACCGGGAAGAACAAGGTCTTGCCATCGGCAAAGCTGAAGGCCACTTTGTGATTCATTGGAAAAACTCCCGGTGCCTATAGGTGATAGAAATCCAGCACCGAGTTGATGGTGTCGTTGAGCAGCAAGGCGTGCTTGCGCATGATCAGCCAGCTGTCGCCCGCAGGCTTCAGGTGGTACGTGGCATGCCCGTAGAACTGCTCGGACGTGGCCAGGCGATAGAACAACGTGTGCCAGTTCAAGCGCACCTCCAACGTGCCGTCAGCCTGCTCTGAAATGCGCAGGTTATTGATCAGGTGCAGAGTGCGCGGCATTGGCGTCGCCGAGGCAGCCTTGCCGGTGCGAAGGCGGAACACGCGGTCTTCCAGCCCCGAACGGTTGGCGTAGTAGATCAACGACATCTCACGTTTTGGGTCTTTGGTGTAGACGTGTTCCGAGTCCCATTGCGGCAAATGGAATTCGCTCTGGGGGTCGAACAACTGCACGTAGGCGTCCCAGTCCTGGGCGTCGCACAGTTCGGATTTACGGTAAAAAAACTGCTCGACCCGGTACTGCAACTGCGCATTCATCACTTCACCTCCCGCAGGCTCAGGGCCCGCTGGTCCAAACCCTTGAGCAGAAACTGTTGCCAATTGCGGTGCTGGTTGACGTACAAGCCTTCGTGGGTGAATTCAGTGCCGGTCATGGCCGGTTGAATGCCGATGGCTTCACTGTTGGGAGTGGGTCCGGTCTCCCAGCGGTGGCTGCCCCGTGATATATCGCTCCAGCGTTCCAGGCGGCCCTGGAAACCGCGCTGGGCTTCGCGAAACTCCACCAGGTCGTCCGGCGTGCCCATGCCCGAGACGTTGAAGAAATCTTCGAACTGGCGAATGCGGTTTTCGCGATCCGCGTCGGATTCACCCTTGACCCCCAGGCATTGGCTGATTATCTCGGTCTTGTTCCAGGCCACTGGGCGGATGATGCGCAGCTGCGAACTGATCTGGTCGAGAAAGAACAGGCTGGGGTAGATGTTCAGGTTGCGCAGGCGGTGCATCATCCATTCGGCCTTTTGCTGGCCATGTTCGGCCACCAGGCGCGGCATGATGGTGGCGTAGCCGGAACGCACGCTGGGGTTGGGCATGTCGCTGAACAACACACTGTGGCCGTTATTGAAGGCGAACCAGCCGTCATCGGTATTCGCGTCGCCGGCGCCGAGCTTGCTGTAGTCCAGCGTTGTGCTTGCGCCTGCGCCGTTCTCGGTATTGACCTGCTGGCGATGCTGCACCGTGGCCACGTAGTTGTAGTGCACGGTGCTGACGTGATAACCGTCCAGCCCGTTTTCGTTTTGCAGCTTCCAGTTGCCGTCATAGGTATAGGCCGACTTGCCCGGCAGTACTTCCAGTTCACCGGTCGCCGATTGCGCGACCATCATGTCGAAGAACACTTTGGCGTCGCCGAGGAAATCTTCCAGGCTGTTGGTGCCGTTTACGTCGAGGCTGATAAACACAAAGCCTTTGTAGCTTTCGATGCGCGCCTTTTTCAGGCCGCGGGTGGCTTTATCAAACCCTTCCGGATATTCCCCCGGCGCCTTGACCTTGACCAGCCGGCCATCACTTTTGTAGCACCAGGCGTGGAACGGGCAGGTGAAGGTGGACTGGTTGCCCTTGCCCACGCGAGTGAGGGTGGTGCCGCGATGCTGGCAGGCATTGATCAGCGCGTTGAGCCGGCCTTCGCCGTCGCGGGTGATGATCATCGGCTGGCGCCCGGCGCGCATCGTCACGAAGTCGTGGTTATTGGCCAGTTCGCTTTCGTGACAGGCATAGATCCAGTTTTTCTCGAAGATCAGTTCCATCTCCAGGTCGAACAACTCGGGTTCGGTGAACATGTCGCGGGCGATGCGGAACACTTCATCTGCCGGGCGAAAGTCCAGGCAGCTTTCGATAAAGGTTTTCCACTGCTCGACGGTTCTTGCACCACTCATGGGAGGCACCTTTTGATAATGGCTAAAACGGGTGAGCCATTAAGGCGCTGCAAAAGGGCGGTGGGCTATCCGCTTAATGGGGGAAGATGGGCCGCAAAGTTGGGCAGCAAATACCCAACACGGTGCGGCGCGGTGACGCAATGGGCTACTGTCATTGCAGGTGACGGTCGCAGAAAACCCGGATTTATCCACATAGTCGACGGTTGCTATCCACGTGGTTGCAACGGCGCCGACGTGGCTTGGAACTTGCTGTCGATGTTCAACGACGCGCCGCCAGAGCGCGCAAACGCCTAACCGCCGTGGGTGCAGCCCGATGAGTAGCCAGACACGCGATATTCATATTCAACGCTTTGACCTCGAAGGCGCCCGCAGCTGGATGTCCGGTATCTGTGGGCCCCATCGCCTGGCGACGGCCACCCCCGAGCGCCTGCGGTTTCACCACAGCGCCAATGTGTTCAAGTCCCGCGCCACCACCCTGGGTGTGATTGAGTACGGCACCGACGTGACCATCGACATCGAAGACGCCGAGCATTTCAGCAGCTATAGCCTGAGCCTGCCATTGGTGGGCGAACAGGAGCTGAGCAAGAACGGTGAACGCCTGAGTTCCAACCGCGACCAGGGCGTGATCATTTCACCCAACGAGCACCAGGTGCTGGCGATTTCCGGTGACTGTCGCAAGTTGCAGGTGGTGATCACCCGTGCGGCGATGAGCGAGTCGCTGGAAGGTTTGCTGCAACGGCCCATTGATGCGCCGCTGCGCTTTGAATCGGTGATGGATGCCGTGGACGGCGCCCCGGCTTCGTGGTGGCGCATGGCACGATACTTCATCGCCGAACTGGAATGCAGCAGCGAGTTGTACGAGCAGGCAGCATTTACCCGGGACCTGGAAAGCTCGCTGATCAAAGGGCTGATCCTGGCCCAGCCGAATAACTATTCTGAAGAATTGCGCGAGGTGTTGGGGGTAAAACTGCCGCACTACCTGATTCGTGCGCGCCAGTACATCCACGACAACGCCCGTGAAGCGCTGCACCTGGAAGACCTGGAAGCGGCTGCCGGGGTGTCGCGGTTCAAGCTGTTCGATGCGTTTCGCAAGTACTTCGCCTTGTCGCCCATGGCGTATCTGAAGAAGTATCGGTTGGGGGCGGTGCGTCAGGAGATTCTTGAACAGGGCTCGGTGCGTACCATCTCTGAAATTGCGTTGGGTTGGGGGTTTACCCACTTGGGCAGGTTTTCGGCGGAGTACCGCAAGCTGTTCGATGAGTCGCCCAGTCAGACATTGCAACGCAAGCGCCTGCGCATTACTTGAACCTGATGAAGATCAAAATGTGGGAGGGGGCTTGTTCCCGATAGCGGTGTGTCAGGCACTGGAAAAGTTGACTGAACCACAGCTATCGGGAGCAAGCCCCCTCCCACATTGGATTTTCAGTAAATATGGAATCTCAGATCAACTCTTCCACCAGTTGCAGGCAATGAGTCAGCCCCGGCGACTGGTCATTCACCCGTCGGCTCAGAATGATCGGCGAGGTCGCAGTCGCCTCCACCACCGGCGTATAGCCAATATCCGCCCGATGCAGCACCTGCACCGACGCCGGTACCAGCGTTACACCCATACCGGCGCCTACCAGGCCGATGGCGGTCTGCAACTCGTTGGTCCACTGCGCCACCTTCAGGCTCAAACCGTGGGCGTCGAACAGCGCGATCACATGGTCGGCATAACTGGGGCGCGGGTTGCCTGGGTAGAGCACAAAGGGCTCGGTGGCCAACTGGGCGAGGGTGGCAGGGGCACCCAGCAAGGGGTGACCGCTGGGCAGCACGGCCACCAGGCGATCCTCCACCAATACGCGCTGGACGATGGCCGGGTCGTCGATGCGAATGCGCCCGAAACCCACATCGATGCGCCCGGCCTTGAGCGCTTCGACCTGTTGCAGCGTAGTCATCTCCGACAAGCCCAACTCCAGCTCCAGGGCCTCGTGATTGCGCAGCCTGCGAATCAGTTCCGGCAGCACGCCGTACAAGGTCGAGGGTGCAAAGCCGATGCCCAGCCACGTCTTTTCGCCCAGGCCAATGCGCCGTGTGTTGTCGCAAACCGTGCCCAGCTGTTCGAGCAGCACATTGGCGTGTTCATAGAAAAACCGCCCGGCTTCGGTCAGGCGCAACGGTCGGCTACGCTCCAGCAGCAGCACCCCCAGTTCATCCTCCAGCTGCTGGATTTGCCGGCTCAAGGGCGGCTGGGCGATGTGCAGGCGTTCGGCAGCCCGGGTGAAATTGAGGGTCTCGCCCAGCACCTGGAAATAGCGCAAGTGACGCAGTTCCATATCGACTCCTTTCATACCTTGAGGGTATCGCACAAGACCAATTCTATATTGGAAGCCCGAAAAAATGCGGAACAGAATCGACGCAAATCTATAAAGAACCCAACGGGTATTGCCATGCCGATTTGCACCATCGAGTCGATCGACACCCTCATCGTCGATCTCCCCACCATTCGCCCGCACAAGCTGGCGATGCACACCATGCAAAACCAGACCCTGGTGATTATCCGTCTGCGGTGCACCGACGGCATTGAAGGCATCGGCGAAGCTACCACCATCGGTGGCCTCAGCTATGGCAATGAAAGCCCCGACAGCATCAAGGTCAACATCGACCGCCATTTCGCGCCGCTGTTGATCGGCCAGGACGCGAGCAACATCAACGCCGCCATGTTGCGCCTGGAGCGCAGTATTCGCGGCAACACCTTTGCCAAGTCCGGCATCGAAAGCGCCTTGCTCGACGCCCTCGGCAAACGCCTGGGGCTGCCGGTCAGCGAACTGCTGGGCGGGCGTGTGCGTGACGCGTTGCCGGTGGCCTGGACCCTGGCCAGCGGCAATACCGAACAGGACATCAGCGAGGCCGAGAAAATGCTCGATCTGCGCCGTCACCGCATCTTCAAATTGAAGATCGGCGCCGGTGAAGTCAGCCGCGACCTGGCCCATGTGATCGCGATCAAAAAAGCTCTGGGCGAGCGCGCCAGTGTGCGTGTCGACGTCAACCAGGCCTGGGATGAGGCCGTGGCGCTGCGGGCGTGCAAGGTGCTCGGCGACAACGGTATCGACCTTATCGAGCAACCCATCTCACGCAACAACCGTGGCGGTATGGCCCGGCTCAACCTGTCGAGCCCGGTGCCGATCATGGCCGATGAGTCTATCGAGTGTGTCGAAGATGCGTTCAACCTGGCGCGTGAAGGCGCGGCCTCGGTGTTTGCCCTCAAGATTGCCAAGAACGGCGGCCCCCGCGCCGTGCTGCGTACGGCGGCGATCGGCGAGGCGGCAGGCATCGGCCTGTACGGCGGCACCATGCTCGAAGGCGGTATCGGCACCCTGGCGTCGGCCCATGCCTTCCTTACGCTGAGCACACTGGCGTGGGGCACCGAGCTGTTCGGCCCGTTGTTGCTCACCGAAGACATCCTTGCCGAGCCACCGGTGTACCGCGATTTCCAGCTGCATGTTTCCACTGCACCGGGCCTGGGCCTGGCGCTCGATGAAGAGCGTCTGGCGTTCTTTAGCCGTGACAAATACTAAGAGGCGCCTGCCATGTTGTTCCACGTAAAAATGACTGTGAACCTGCCCCTCGACATGCATCCCGAGCGTGCCGACAGCCTCAAGGCCGAAGAGAAAACCCTGGCGCAACGCCTGCAACAAGAGGGCAAGTGGCGCCACCTGTGGCGCATCGCCGGGCACTACGCCAACTACAGCGTGTTCGATGTCGACAGCGTGCAGGACCTGCATGACCTGCTGATGCAACTGCCGTTGTTTCCTTACATGGCTATCGAAGTGAATGCGCTGTGCCGGCACCCGTCGTCCATCCATGCGGACGACCGCTAAGCCGGTTTCAACCTGATAATTACAAGATGAGGAGTGCACCATGTCCATCCGCCTGTCCCAGACTGCCCACGCCCAACGCTTTCTCGAAGAAGCCAGCGGCAACCTCAATGACGCGGGCAACCCGCGCGCCAAGGCGCTGATTTACCGGATCCTGCGCGACACTGTGAACATCATCGAAGACCTGGAAGTGACCCCCGAGGAGTTCTGGAAGGCGGTCAACTACCTCAATGATCTGGGTAAAAACCAGGAAGCCGGCCTGCTCGCCGCTGGCCTGGGCCTGGAGCATTACCTGGACCTGTTGATGGACGCCGCCGATGAGCAGGCGGGCAAGTCCGGCGGTACACCGCGCACCATCGAAGGCCCGCTGTACGTGGCCGGCGCGCCGCTGTCCAAGTACGAGGCACGGCTGGATGATGGCAAGGACGACGCGGTGCCGTTGTTCATGCGCGGGCAAGTGCGCGATACCGAGGGCAGGCCATTGGCGGGGGCGATTGTCGATGTGTGGCAGGCCAATACGGGCGGTACTTATTCGTGGTTCGACCCGAACCAGTCTGAATTCAACCTGCGCCGACGTATCGAGACGGATGCCCAGGGCCACTACCGTTTTCGCAGCATCGTACCCTCGGGCTACGGCTGCCCGCCGACCGGGCCGACGCAGCAGTTGCTCGATCAATTGGGGCGCCACGGGCAACGGCCGGCGCATATCCACTTTTTCATCTCGGCGCCCGGGCATCGGCACCTGACCACCCAGATCAACCTCTCGGATGACCTGTACCTGCATGATGACTTTGCCTATGCCACCCGCGATGAACTGATTGCCGAGATCCGCTTCAGCGACGATCCGCAACTGGCGCGGGAATTTGGCGTGGAAGGGCGGTTTGCGCAGATTGATTTTGACTTTGAGTTGCAGGTGGCTGATGCGCCGGTGGAGCAAAAGCGCATGCAACGCACACGGGCTCTCGAGGACTGAGCGCGGGCAGAATGTGGGAGGGGGCTTGCCCCCGATAGCAGTGTGTCAGTCACTTATTTACTAACTGATCCTCCGCTATCGGGAGCAAGCCCCCTCCCACATTTAGTTCACATTTGATCTGTAGTGATGGGTTACTTGCGCAGGACCAGATCCAGCACCTCATCCCGATCCTTGATCTTCTGCAGCACAATTTCAGAGCGAATATCCATCACCCCCGCCGTGCGGTTCAGGTGGTTCACGATAAAGTCCGAAAAGTGCTTGAGGTTGCGTGCCTGCACCCGCAGCACATAGTTGCTGGCACCGGTGATCACATAGGCGCTCGCCACCTCTGGCCAGCCTTGCACCTTCTTGATAAAGGTCTCATGCCAGTCCTCGATATCCTGGCGCAGCGACAGGTGCACGATGGCTTCGAGCTCGATCCCCAACTGTTCGGCATTCAATACCGCGCGATAGCCGCTGATGATTCCTTCGCTCTCCAACAAACGCAAACGGCGCAGGCAGGCAGAGGGTGACAGCGCGACTTTTTCCGCCAGTTCCTGGTTGCTGATACGGCCATCCTGTTGCAGAAAATGCAGGAGGCGCAGGTCGGTGGCGTCGAGAATCATGCTTGGAAGATATCCGCGTGTTTTGAGATTAAATTCGAATTTCCTACAGCTTAAATAGCCGTTTGCCCACCACTTTGCACGAAAATTCTCTAAAAGTTCGTTCATTATTTGGTCCATCCTCACTTATAAAAACCAGGACGACCCATGACCACTCGAAGCCATTGCCAAGCCCTCGACACCCAGGACCCGTTGGCACCCCTGCGTGCCCAATTCGCCCTGCCCGAGGGCGTGATCTACCTCGACGGCAACTCCCTCGGCGCGCGCCCGGTGGCAGCGCTGGAACGGGCACAGCAGGTGATCGCCCAAGAGTGGGGCAATGGCTTGATTCGCAGCTGGAACAGCGCAGGCTGGGCGGATTTGTCCCAGCGCCTGGGCAATCGCCTGGCACCGTTGATCGGTGCGCGTGAGGACGAAGTGGTGGTCACCGATACCACCTCGATCAACCTGTTCAAGGTGCTGAGCGCGGCGTTGAGTGTGCAGCGTCAACGCTCCCCGGCGCGCAAGGTGATCGTCAGCGAAGCGAATAACTTTCCCACCGATTTGTATATTGCCGAGGGCCTGGCCGAACTGCTGCAACAAGACTATTCCCTGCGCCTGGTCAACAGCCCGGCCGAACTGCCCCAGGCCATCGACGCAGACGTGGCGGTGGTGATGCTCACCCACGTCAACTACAAGACTGGCTACATGTACGACATGGCGGCGCTGACTGCGCTGAGCCACGAGTGTGGCGCGCTGAGCCTTTGGGACCTGGCGCACTCAGCGGGCGCGGTGCCTGTGGACCTGCACCAGGCCGGCGCTGATTATGCCATTGGCTGCACCTACAAATACCTCAATGGCGGCCCGGGCTCCCAGGCATTTGTGTGGGTCAACCCGGCGTTGGTGGATGTGGTGCGCCAGCCGTTGTCAGGCTGGTTCGGGCATACCCGCCAATTCGCCATGGAGTCGAGCTACGCCCCCAGCGCCGGCATCGCGCGCTACCTGTGCGGTACCCAACCGATCACTTCGTTGGCCATGGTGGAATGCGGCCTGGACATTTTCGCCCAGACCGACATGACCAGCCTGCGCAGCAAATCCCTGGCATTGACCGACCTGTTTATCGCGTTGGTCGAAAGCCGCTGCGCCGCCCATGGCCTGGAACTGATCACACCGCGTGAGCACGCCCGGCGCGGCAGCCATGTGAGCTTCGAACACCCCGAAGGTTACGCGGTGATCCAGGCCCTGATCGCCCGAGGCGTGATCGGCGATTACCGTGAGCCGCGGATCATGCGCTTTGGTTTCACGCCGCTGTACACAAGCTTTACCGAGGTGTGGGACGCCGTGGAAATCCTCGGTGAAATTCTCGACAACTGCACCTGGGACCAGCCGCAATTCAAAGTCCGAAACAGCGTTACTTAATAGCACCACAGACCCAATGTGGGAGGGGCTTGCTCCCGATAGCGGTGTGTCAGTTGACATATCAGTGACTGACACACTGCTATCGGGAGCAAGCCCCCTCCCACAGGATTCACCGCCAGCAGCAACCATCACAATAATAAAGGGGCACTCCAGTGACCACGCCAGACAACGGCTTTGCAGAAATCACCCACCGCGAACTGGGCCTCAGGCGCCAGCTCACTTCCGGCCAGATGAGCATGATCGCTATCGGTGGCGCCATCGGCACCGGGCTGTTCATGGGCAGCGCCTATGCCATTGGCTATGCCGGGCCCAGCGTGCTGGTGAGCTACGCCATTGGCGCGTTGATCACCTTGTTGCTGATGGGCTGCCTGGCGGAGATGACCGTGGCCCATTCCACCTCTGGCTCGTTTGGCGCCTATGCCGAGTTCTACATCAGCCCGCTGGCCGGGTTCCTGGTGCGGTATGCCTATTGGGCGGCGATTGTGCTGGCGGTGGGGGCCGAGGTCACAGCGGTGGCGATGTACATGAAGTACTGGTTCGCCAACGTACCGGAATGGGTGTGGATCGTGTCGTTTTCCAGTGTGCTGATTGTGCTCAATGCGATCAGCGTGAAGACCTTCGGCAACTTCGAATACTGGTTCTCGACCATCAAGATCAGCGCCATTGTCGGCTTCATCATCCTGGCGGTGTATGTGGTGTTCGGTTCCGGCAACCCGCAGTACGGTGTGCAGAACTACACGGCCCACGAGGGCTTTTTTCCCCATGGCTTGAGTGGCATGTGGATCGCGGTGATCGTGTCGATCTTCAGTTACTTAAGCGTCGAGATGATCGCCGTGGCCGCCGGTGAAGCCGCCGACCCGGAGCAGGCGGTGAAGAAAGCCTTCCGCGCTACCATCGTGCGGCTGGTGGTGTTCTACCTGCTGACCCTGGCGCTGATGCTCGCCATCGTGCCGTGGAACCAGGCCGGCCAGGCCCAGAGCCCGTTTGTCACGGTGATGCAGACCATCGGCATTCCCGGCGCCACCGGGGTGATGAATTTCGTGATCCTGATCGCGGCGCTGTCGGCCATGAACAGCCAGCTCTATATCACCACGCGCATGATGTTCAGCCTGTCTCGCGCAGGCTTTGCGCCCAAGTCCATGGGCGCCTTGAGCAAGAATGGCATCCCGCTGAACGCCCTGTTGCTGTCCAGCTCGGGCATTGCCCTGGCGACTCTTTTGAATGTGGTGTACCCGGAAAGCTCATTCACCCTGATGATGGCGATCTCGATGTTTGGCGCGATCTTCACCTGGTTCATGATCTTCCTCACGCACCTGTTCTTTCGCCGCTATCGCAAGCGCCATGGCGGGGCGAAGTTGTCGTTCCAGTTGCGCCTGTTTCCCTACAGTACGCTGCTGGGGTTGGTGCTGATGGGGGCGGTAATGATCACCACCTATTTCACCGAAGCGTTCAAGATGACCTTGGTATTCGGCGTGCCGTTCCTGTTGATTCTGTCGGCGGTGTATTACGGGTTCTTCCGCAAGGGCAGGGCCAAGGCGTCGAACAAAGCCCTGGCGTAACCCGGCAGTTGCTCGAACGAGCGTGCGCATAACAGCAACGAGCGGCAGGCCCACTCCTCTTGCAGGGGGTGGGCCTTGAAACGGCGTTCTGACGGCCAGCGCTCCAAGGCTGCCTGCGGCACGATGCCCAGACCCGCGCCGCCGGCGACCATGCGAATCAACCCATCAAAACCGTCGGCGCGAATGCGTGTCTGCAAGCGAAAGCCTGTGTGCAGTGCCTGTTCTTCCAGATAAACCGCCAGCGCGCTGTTGGCCGCCAGGCCCACGTAGTCGTATTGCAAGCTGTCGATAAAACTCGGGCGGGTCAACGGGTGGTCCAGGGGCATGATCAGCACCAGCGGATCATCGCGAAACGCCAGGGTCTGCAAGCCGTGGGTGTCCACGGCATCGGAAATAATCCCCAGCTCGGCGGTGCCCTGGCGCAAGGCTTGGGTGATGCGCAGGCTGGGCAATTCTTGCAAGTCGATATCGAGGTTGGGGTGCTCGCGCAAAAAGTGTGCGAGCAATTCAGGCAGGTACTCGCTAAGGGCGGTGGTATTGCACAGCAAGCGTACCTGGCCTTTGACGCCATTGGCGTATTCGGCCAGGTCCTGTTGCAGGTGTTCGGCCTGTTGCAACAGCAGGCGAGCGTGCCGAGCCAGGGCTTTGCCTGCCGGCGTTGGGGTGACGCCACGGCGGCCACGCTCAAGAAACGCGATGCCCAGTGAAGACTCCATTGCCCGGATGCGTGCGCTGGCGGCCGCCAGGGATAAATGACTACGGGCTGCACCGGCAGTGATATTGCCGCTGTCGAGGATGTGCAGATAGAGGCGCAGGTCGATCAGGTCAAAGTGCATGGCTGCAGGTTTCCGGTGACTGGGCGGGCGTCATCGCAGGCAAGCCAGCTCCCACACTTGGATGTATTCACAGTTCAAAATGTGGGAGCTGGCTTGCCTGCGATGACGGCATCAGCCTCACAAAAAACAAGAGGCTGCCTCAGTATATGGCGAATTTTCAGCCTCTCTCCAGCCCTGCACAATCGGTGCATGAATACCTTCCTAGCGTTCTACCAAAACCTCGGTCCAGCCCTGACAGCGTTGGTCATCACTACCTTCCTGCTGGCCGGTACGGTCAAAGGCATCATCGGCCTTGGCCTGCCCACTGTAGCCATGGGCATGCTCGGCCTGGCTATGTTACCGGCGCAGGCTGCGGCGTTGCTGATCATTCCTTCGACTATCACCAATCTCTGGCAGCTGACGTTTGGCGGTCATTTGAGTGCCTTGCTCAAACGCCTGTGGCCGATGCTGTTGCTTATTTTCTGCGGCACCGGGCTAGGCTCCGTGTGGCTGGGCATGGACGGTGGGCCGTGGGTGGTCCGCGCGTTGGGTGCGGCGTTGCTGGTATATGCGTTGAGCGGCTTGTTCCTGCCGACCTTCAAGGTCGCGCCCCGGACCGAGCGCTGGCTGGGGCCCTTGTGTGGGCTGATCACCGGCATCATCACCTCGGCCACCGGTGTTTTCGTGATCCCTGCGGTGCCGTATCTGCAAGCGCTGGGCTTGAGTCGTGATCAGTTGGTGCAGGCGCTGGGGCTGTCGTTCACGGTGTCGACACTGGCGCTGGCCGCCGGGCTGGCCTGGCGCGGAGCGCTGGGCGGTGGTGAAATCGGTGCGTCAGTGTTGGCGCTGGTGCCGGCATTGCTGGGGATGTGGCTGGGCCAAGTGGTTCGCCGACGCATCAGTGCGCTGTGGTTCAAACGTGGGTTTTTCACGGGCATGGCGTTGTTGGGAGGCCAATTGTTGCTGGCTGGTTAATAATGACCGTGCCTGTGTCAGCCGATAAATGAAGGACCGCCCGTGAAAGCCCGTTCCGATGAGCTACAGATCTTCGTCAGCGTGATTGAATGCGGCTCGATTTCTGCCGCCGCCGAAAAGGTCGGGCAAACGCCGTCTGCGGTCAGCCGCACGCTGTCGCGCCTGGAAGCCAAGCTCGACACCACGCTGATCAACCGCACCACGCGACGCATGGACCTGACTGAAGAGGGCAAGTACTTCTTCGAGCAGGCCAAGGTGATCCTGGCGCAGATGGACGAGCTGGAAGAGCGCCTGTCGTCGCGCCAGAAAAAACCGGCCGGCCGCCTGCGTATCAATGCCGCCGTGCCGTTCATGCTGCACGGGATCGTGCCGTACATCGCCGAGTTTCGCCGCTTGTACCCGGATATCCAGTTGGAGCTCAACAGCGACGACTTGATCATCGACCTGCTTGAGCAAAGTACCGACATCGCCATTCGCATTGGCACCCTGGCCGACTCGACCCTTCATGCGCGCTCCCTGGGCAGCACGCCGCTGCATATCCTGGCCAGCCCCGACTACCTCAAGCAATACGGCACGCCGACGACCGTTGCCGAGTTGGCCGATCACACCTTGCTGGGCTTCACTCACACCGAGACCCTCAACCACTGGCCGCTGCGTCATGGCGAAGGTGACCGCTGGCTGATCCAGCCCAGTGTCAGCGCATCCAGTGGCGAAACTGTGCGCCAGTTGGCGCTGCAGGGGCAGGGTATTTGTTGCCTGTCGAATTTCATGACGGTCGACGATATCGATGCCGGCCGTCTGGTGCCCATGCTGGAGGCGTTCAACAGTGGTTATCGCCAGCCGATCCACGCGGTGTTCTATCGCAACTCGCAATTGGCGCTGCGCATTCAGTGTTTCCTGGACTTCATTCAGGCCAAGCTGGCTCGGTATGCGCGCTGATTCGTGACTTGCACGCAAGAGTGAATTGGGCCGTACGGGCTTATTCGACAGCAGTGGGGGCTGGATACTGGGTGCATCACTTACCCAGTCAGGAGCAACCTCCATGAATGTATTCGTTACCGGTGCAGCAGGGTTTATCGGCGGTTCCATCGCCACCGGCCTGGTCAACGCTGGCCATGACGTCACCGGCCTGGTGCGCAGCGCCGAACAAGCCGCCGAAATGACCGCCCTGGGCATTACGCCGGTGATCGGCACCCTCGACGACGCAGCCGTATTGACCGAGCAGGCAAAGAAGGCTGATGCGGTGATCAACGCTGCCAGCAGCGACCATCGCGCCGCCGTGGAAACCTTGCTGGCCGCCTTGAAAGGCTCGAACAAGCCGTTCCTGCATACCAGCGGGTCGAGCATTGTCGGTGATGCGTCGGGCGGCAAGGCCAGTGAAGTCATCTACTTCGAAGGCAACCTGCCTGAGCCGACCGTCGACAAAGCCGCGCGGGTGGCGATCGACAACCTGATCCTCGCGGCGGCCAGTGACGGTGTGAATTCGGCGGTGATCTGCAACACCCTGATCTACGGCCACAGCCTGGGCGTGAAGCGTGACAGCGTGCAATTGCCACGCTTGCTCAAGCAGGCACGCAAGAGCGGTGTAGTGCGCCATGTGGGCAGCGGGCAGAATATCTGGTCCAACGTGCACATTGAGGATGTGGTCGCCCTGTATCTGCTGGCACTGACCAAAAACGTCCCGGGTACTTTCTACTTTGTGGAAAGCAGCGAAGCGGCGTTTATCGACATGACTACGGCGATTGCCCAGACGCTGAACCTGGGCGAACCGCAGGATTGGCCGTTGGCCGAGGCTGAAGCCGAGTGGGGCTATGAAATGGCCAACTACGGGTTGGGCTCCAACAGTCGCGTACGCGGCAAGCACGCTCGCGAACTGCTGGGCTGGGTGCCCAAGCGTACGTCGGTGGTGGAGTGGATTCGCAACGAGATGGTCTGATGTTGGCTTGAGACCTGGGTGTAGCTATCGGGAGCAAGCCCCCTCCCACATTTGACCGATTTCCAACTTTGGAATGCATTCACGTGTGGGAGGGGGCTTTCTCCCGATTGGGGCCACTCAGTTCTGGAGGCTAGCCCCACTCGACGCAATTCCGTACCATTCCTCGCCTTATCCCTCGCAATTCCCCGGTACTCCATGAACCTCACCCGTCTGCGCGCCGACGCCCTGGCCGGCCTCACCACGTCTTTTGCGCTGCTGCCCGAATGCATCGCCTTTGCCCTGGTGGCCCACCTCAACCCGCTGATGGGGCTCTACGGCGCCTTTATCATCTGCACTCTCACCGCCTTGTTCGGTGGCCGCCCGGGCATGGTCTCGGGCGCTGCCGGCTCGATGGCGGTGGTGATTGTTGCGCTGGTGGTGCAACACGGTGTGGAGTATTTGCTGGCGACAGTACTGTTGGGCGGGTTGATCATGGTCGCCTTCGGCCTGCTGCGCCTGGGCAAGCTGGTGCGCATGGTGCCGCACTCGGTGATGCTCGGTTTCGTCAACGGCCTGGCGATCATCATTGCGCTGGCGCAACTGGAACATTTCAAGAGCGGCGAACGCTGGCTAAGCGGCACGCCTTTATATGTGATGGCGGGCCTGGTTGTGGTGACCATGGCGATTGTCTACCTGCTGCCACGCCTGACCCGCGCTGTGCCGCCCGCGTTGGTGGCGATCCTTGGCGTTGGTCTGGCGGTGTACCTGCTTGGTCTGCCGACCCGTACGCTGGGCGATATGGCGCATATCGCCGGTGGCTTGCCGACCTTCGCCCTGCCGCAAATCCCCTGGACCTTCAACACTCTCGGCATCATCGCGCCCTACGCGTTCCTGATGGCGATGGTCGGCCTGCTGGAAACCCTGCTGACCCTCAACCTCACCGACGAAATCACCGAAACCCGAGGCTACCCCGACCGCGAAAGCGTGGCGCTGGGCGCAGCGAATATGGTCTCGGGCCTGTTTGGCGGCATGGGCGGTTGCGCGATGATCGGGCAAACCGTGATCAACCTCAGCTCCGGTGGGCGCGGGCGTTTCTCAGGGGTGTTTGCCGGTGTGATGATCCTGCTGTTCATTCTGTTTCTGTCACCGCTGATTGAGCGTATTCCGCTGGCGGCGCTGGTGGGCGTGATGTTTGTAGTGTCGCAGCAGACCTTCGCCTGGGCCTCGTTGCGGGTGATCAACAAGGTGCCGCTCAATGATGTGCTGGTGATCATGGCGGTGACGATCATCACCGTGTTCACGGATCTGGCCACCGCGGTGCTGTGCGGTATCGTCATCGCCGCGTTGAATTTTGCCTGGCAGCAGGCGCGAGAGCTGTACGCCGATGAACATCTGGAGGCCGACGGCAGCAAGCTTTACCGGGTGCATGGCACCTTGTTCTTCGCCTCGACCACGCCGTTCTTGAACCAATTCGACCCGGCCAATGACCCGGCCCAGGTGACGCTGGATTGCCGCCACCTGAGTGTTGTCGACTATTCGGCGATCGCTGCGCTGATGACGTTGCGCGAGCGCTATGCCAAGGCCGGTAAGCATCTGCGGGTGCTGCATTTATCCGAGCGCTGCAAGAAACTGCTCAAGCGCGCCAGGGTTCACCATGACTGAGCAAGCTCCCTCGCCACAATAGACCGGCTCCAGCAGTCAGGGGCCTACCAGGTCTTCAAGCTCCTGGGCGCGGGTCTGGGTCATGTCCAGCACGCAGCCGGAGCCGTTGACCTGATCAATGGTGCCGCCGGTGGCGCTGCCGGCGAAGGCGCAGTTGGCATCGCGGTATTTGATCCACAGGCGCTGCACGTCTTGCAGTTGCTGCTTGTGCGCGCCGTCCTGGGCGGCGAGGGCGGTCTTGTAGGCGCGGTTCAAGCGCTCGTCCTGCACCTTGGCTTGTTTGGCGTTGCAATTGACCATGTCTGCCGTGGTATTGGCGCTGTCCATGCATTTTTTCAACGCGGCATTGTCGGCGGCATACGCTGTGCCACCCAAGCAGAGAAGCAGGGCGCTGGCGACGAGTGTGGTGCGAATCATGGGCGGTTTCCTGAGCATGAGTGGATGCGCATTCTATGACTCAAGGGCGGCGCTTGAGTTTCCGGCATTCCTGATCTTCATGTAAGAACATCCCCCGTATTTTCATGGGCTGGCGCTGGACATATCTCCATGCGACAACGCTTGTCCGTGGGCGAAAATTACTTTCATGAAAATTGAAAATACTCCTCGGTAATGATTTATGAGTTTCACAACCAATTCGACGTGACCCTTTCCGAGGAGTACCGCATGGCCGCATTACCGGGCTTCGGGCTATTGGCATACGCTGCCATTGCCATCATTGCATTGATCGTGCTGATTGCACGTTACCGACTCAACCCGTTTATCGTCATTACGCTGGTGTCCATCGGCCTCGCGCTGATGGCCGGAATGCCGGCGGACACGATCATGGGGTCGTATGAGGCGGGCGTCGGTAAAACCCTGGGGCATATCGCCCTGGTGGTGGCGCTGGGCACCATGCTCGGTAAGATGATGGCCGAGTCGGGTGGCGCCGAGCAGGTGGCGCGTACGCTGATCAACCGCTTCGGTGAACGCAATGCCCACTGGGCGATGGTGTGCATTGCGTTCCTGGTGGGGCTGCCGCTGTTTTTCGAGGTCGGCTTTGTGCTGCTGGTGCCGATTGCCTTTACCGTGGCGCGGCGCGTGGGCGTGTCGATCCTGATGGTCGGCCTGCCGATGGTCGCCGGTTTGTCGGTGGTGCACGCGCTGGTGCCACCGCATCCGGCGGCGATGATGGCGGTGCTGGCCTACAACGCCTCGGTCGGGCAGACGGTGCTGTATGCGATTTTGATCGGTATCCCCACGGCGATCATCGCCGGCCCCGTCTACGCCAAGTTCATCGTGCCGCATATTCACCTGCCGGCCGAGAACCCGCTGGAGCGCCAGTTTATCGAGCGCGAACCGCGTACTCGCCTGCCCAGTTTTGCACTGACCATGGGCACCATCCTGTTGCCGGTGGTACTGATGATGATCGGCGGCTGGGCCAATGTGATTTCCACCCCGGGCAGTGGTTTCAATCAGTTCCTGCTGTTTATCGGCAATTCGGTGATCGCCCTGCTGGTGGCGACCCTGGTGAGTTTCTGGACCCTGGGCCTGGCCCAGGGCTTCAACCGGGAGTCGATTCTCAAGTTCACCAACGAGTGCCTGGCGCCGACCGCCAGTATCACCTTGCTGGTGGGCGCGGGCGGTGGCTTGAATCGCATTCTGGTGGATGCCGGTGTGACCAATGAAATCCTCGGCCTGGCCCACGCGTTCCACTTGTCGCCGCTGGTGATGGGCTGGCTGTTCGCTGCGTTGATGCGCATCGCCACGGGCTCGGCCACCGTTGCCATGACCACTGCATCCGGGGTGGTCGCGCCCGTTGCTTTGGGCCTGGGTTATCCACACCCCGAATTGCTGGTGCTGGCGACCGGCGCGGGCTCGGTGATTTTTTCTCACGTTAACGACGGCGGCTTCTGGCTGATCAAGGAATACTTCAATATGACGGTGATCCAGACCTTCAAGACCTGGACCGTACTGGAGACCCTGATTTCGCTGGTCGCCTTCGGTCTGACCTACGGCCTGTCACTGGTTTTATGAGCCTGACCCTCTAACCGGAGCCTCCATGGACATCCTCTACCAGATCCGCGCCCGCCAGGCCTCGTTCAGCGCCGGCGAAGGGCGTATCGCCAAGTTGATGCTTGAGGATGTGGGCTTTGCCGCCTCGGCCAGCCTGGAGGCGTTGTCTCAGCGGGCCGAGGTCAGCACCGCGACCTTGTCGCGTTTTGCCCGCAGCGTCGGCTGCCGTGACTTGCGCGATTTGCGCCTGCAACTGGCCCAGGCCAGTGGCGTGGGCAGTCGCTTCCTGGACCCGGCGGGGCTGCCGGAACAGTCGGCCTTTCATCGGCAAATCCTGGGCGATATCGAAGCGACGTTGCGCCAGCATTTGTCAGGTTTCAACCAGCACAGCTTTGCCGACGCGGTCACTTTGCTGAGCAAGGCGCGGATGATTCACGCGTTCGGCATGGGCGGCCCCTCCAGCCTGTGCAGTGATGAACTGCAAGTGCGCCTGGTGCGTCTGGGCTACCCGATTGCCGCCTGCCATGACCCGGTGATGATGCGCGTCACGGCCGCGACCCTGGGCCCGCAACATGCCTTGATTGTCTGTTCCCTCACCGGCCGTACGCCCGAATTACTGGATGTGGTGAAGCTGGCGCGCAACTACGACGCGCGGATTATTGCCCTCACCCTCGCGGACTCACCCCTGGCCGAACTGGCGGATGTGTTGCTGCCGCTGCAACCGGCGGAGACCAGCTTTATCTACAAACCCACCGCCGCCCGCTACGGCATGTTACTGGCCATCGACCTGCTTGCCACCGAGCTGGCGCTGGCCTTGCCGGACGACAATCAGGAACGCCTGCGCCGGATCAAGCTGGCCCTGGATGATTACCGCGGCGGCCCTGACAGCCTGCCGCTTGGAGACTGATATGAAATACGACACGCTGATTCGCCAGGCGCTGGTCATTGATGGCAGCAACACCGAAGGGTTTGTCGCCGATGTGGGCGTGCGCGGTGGGCGCATCCAGGCGATGGGTGACCTGTCCGCCGACGAGGCCGCGCATGTCATCGATGCGCATGGCCGGGTATTGGCGCCGGGCTTTATCGATGTGCACACCCACGATGACACGGTGGTGATCCGCCAGCCGCAGATGCTGCCCAAGCTCAGCCAGGGCGTGACCACGGTGATTGTCGGCAACTGTGGCATCAGCGCTTCGCCGGTGAGTTTGCGCAGTGACCCGCCAGACCCAATGAACTTGTTGGGCAGCCGTGAGCAGTTCTGTTATCCGCGGTTCAGCGATTATCGCAACGCAGTGCAAGGCGCCCATCCGGCAGTGAACGTTGCGGCATTGATCGGCCACACCGCGCTGCGCAGCAACCATATGGATGACCTGCATCGCACCGCTACACCGTATGAAATCGCGGCCATGCGCGTGCAGTTGCAAGAGAGCCTGGAGGCCGGTGCCCTGGGGTTATCCACAGGCCTGGCCTACGCCAGCGCATTCAACGCCGAGACCGATGAAGTGTTGCAACTCGTTGAGGAACTGACGGCCTATGGTGCGGTGTACACCACGCATTTACGCAGCGAGTTCGAGCCGGTGCTGGAGGCAATGGATGAGGCGTTTCTGATCGGCCGACATGCCAGGGTGCCGGTGATTATTTCCCACCTTAAATGCGCTGGTGCCGGTAACTGGGGGCGTAGTCCGCAGTTGTTGGCGGCCCTGGAGGCTGAGGCGAAAAACCACCCGGTGGGTTGCGATTGCTACCCCTACGCCGCCAGCTCCTCGACTCTGGACCTCAAGCAAGTCACCGACACATTTCGCATCACCATCACCTGGTCGACGCCGCACCCGCAAATGGGCGGGCGCGATTTGCAGGATATCGCTGCCGAGTGGGGTGTTTCGCTGCTCGACGCGGCCCGTCGCTTGCAGCCGGCGGGGGCGGTGTATTACGGCATGGATGAGGCCGACGTTCGGCGCATCCTCGCGCATCCGTTGTCGATGGTGGGGTCGGACGGTTTGCCTGAAGACCCGTTTCCCCATCCGCGCTTGTGGGGTGCCTTCCCACGGGTGCTCGGGCATTTCAGCCGGGATGTCGGCCTGTTCCCGTTGCACACGGCGGTGCACAAGATGACCGGTTTATCGGCGGCGCGTTTTGGGTTGTCCGAGCGTGGCGAAATCCGTGAAGGCTACTGGGCCGACCTGGTGCTGTTCGACCCTCAGCGGGTGCGGGATGTGGCGGATTTCACCACGCCACAGCGCGCGGCTGAAGGGATTGAGGGTGTGTGGGTCAATGGCGTACTGAGCTATCGCGAGGGGCAGGCGAACGGTGAGCGAGCGGGCCGCTTCCTGGCGCGCAGCGGGGATTTGCGTGGTGGGTTTACGGCTCTATAGTGGGTGTTCTTTTATACGGAGCTGGCGCCATGCACTTAGGAAAAGTCGTCCCCATTCTGCGGATTTTCGACGAGGTCAAGGCGTTGGAGTTCTACGTCGACTTCCTGGGGTTCAAGGTCGATTGGCAGCATCGCTTCGAGGCGAATTTTCCGTTGTACCTTCAGGTGTCGCTGGGGGAATGCGTGCTGCATTTGTCCGAGCATCATGGCGATGCTTCGCCGGGGGCGGCCGTGCGCATCCAGGCGCAAGGAGTCGATGCGTATCAGCAGCAGTTGCTGGGCAAAGAGTACCGATATGCCAAGCCTGCGGTCGAGGAAACACCTTGGGGATCGCGGGAAATGAGCATCCGGGATCCGTTCGGGAATCGCTTGGTGTTTGTCGAGGACAGCGAGGGCTAAGTGGCAAATGGCAGGCAATAAAAAACCGCCTTGGTAAGGCGGTTTTTTTTGCAAACCCAGTTAGTGGCTGGGGTTGCGGCTTCACAGGAGCACTGGCGTGGTCACAATACTACTGCTGCTTTAGGGCGTTATGCAACACCAGACGAACAAGAGTTTTTCACGGCAGCATTGATCTTTTGTGTTGTTTAACTTTGCAAAAAACAGCAACAGATTTTAAGGCTAGCTGGCCGTTGTTCGTTACACCTTGGAGCAGAGTGCTGAGCTAGTATCGCCCTCGTTCTGTGTTCGTCGTGAAGTAGGTTGGCTGGGTTCGCGCGCAAATTTTGGACCGCCCGCCACGGGCTAGTAATCCGTGCCGGATTCACGCGGGAGGACCATAAACCCAGCCGCCTCACAGGAGCACTGGTGTGCATCCAAAGGCCCACATGTTCCGGTAAGTGCGCTGGAGGTAAGGCCCAACTCACGGAGGGCCGAGTATGTCTAAGTTTGCACGACGTACATGGAACCTCGTAGTGAACTGCCTGCGTGCGTATCACGTATGGAAGTTCCTGCGGGACAGCTTCGATGACCGTTAAGGTCTGAGAGGTGGAGCCGCCTCGGTCTAGATCGAGGCGGCTTTTTGGTGTCTACACCCGGAAATGACTGACCATCTGCTGCAACTGGCTACCCAATCGAGCCAGTTCCACACTCGACTTGGCCGTCTCATCACTGGCAGTCGCGGTCTGCTCGGACACGTCCCGCACATTCACGATACTGCGGCTGATCTCTTCCGCTACGGCGCTCTGCTGCTCGGCGGCCGCGGCAATCTGCTGGTTCATCGACTGGATATTCGACACGGTGCGGGTGATGTTTTCCAAGGATACCCCGGCCTTGCGCGTCAGTTCGACGCTGCTGTCGGTGAGGCTGCGGCTGTTGTTCATCACGCTGGCGACTTGTTGGGTGCCGTTCTGCAAGCCGGCCACCAGGCCTTCGATTTCCTCGGTGGATTTCTGTGTACGCTGGGCCAGGCCGCGTACTTCGTCGGCGACCACGGCAAAGCCACGGCCGGCTTCACCGGCACGCGCGGCTTCAATGGCGGCGTTGAGGGCCAGCAGGTTGGTCTGTTCGGCCACGGCCTTGATCACGTCCATCACGCTGCCGATCTTGTTGCTCTCTTGTTGCAGGTGCGTCATGGCGTCGGTGGAGCGGGCGACTTCGGCCGCCAGGCGTTCGATCTGGGCGATAGCTTCGGCCACCACCTTGTCGCCTTCGCGGGCCTGGCCGTCGGCGTCGGAGGCGGCTTGGGACGCCTGCTCGGCATTGCGCGCAACTTCCTGCACGGTAGCGGTCATTTCATGCATGGCGGTGGCCACCTGATCGGTCTCGATCTTCTGGCTGTTCACACCGGCGCTGGTTTGCTCGGTCACGGCTGATAGCTCCTCAGCGGCGCTGGCGATCTGGGTCACGCCATCGCGGATGCCGCTGATCAACTCGCGCAGGGTCGTGCCCATGCGCTGGATGCCTTGTTGCAATACGCCCAGCTCATCACGACGGGTCACCTGGATGTTGTGGCTCAAGTCGCCTGAAGCGATGCGCTCCACCACCGCCAGGGTGTCCTGGATCGGGCGGGTGATCTGACGGGTGATGACCCAGGCGGCAATCACGCCGACCAGCAGTGCCAGCAAGGTGCTGATCAATTGCAGGCTGCGGGCCTGGGTACTTTCAGCGTCGCGACGTTCCAGTTGGATGTCGTATAGCTTGTCGCTGATCGTCACGATATCGGCGCCCTGGGTGGTCATTTCGGCGCGGGCGGTGACGATGTTGGCGTTGGCTGCCTTGTAGCTCTGCACGGCGCTGCGATAGGCACCGAGGGCGGCTTCCAGTGCGGACAATGCGTTTTGCTGGCCGGTACCGAACGCCGCGCTAAGGCCCTTCAAACCGCCGACGGCTTTTTCCAGTTGCGCAGCAGCGCGGGCTTCGGTTTCTGCGTTGGGGCTATTGGTATAGCCGCGCACTTCGTAGCGAGCTTGCTGGAACTCATTCTTGGCTTGGGTCACGGCCAGAAATTGCGTGAAGCGCTCCGGGCTATCGGGCGCCTGCTGCACACTGGTTTCCAGTGCATTGATTTGTGCGTTGGCGACATCGGCTTTGGCGCCCATGACGTCGCGCGCAGCGTTGCCATTGCGGTAGGCCTCGCGCATTTTGTTCAGGGACTGGCGGTAAGCAGTGATGACGGCTTTCTGGTCATTGAGCAGTTTGAGGTTTTCCGGGCTCTTGAAGCTGTCCAGCAATTTCTGTTGTTGAGCTGCGAAGGCATCCAGGCTGGTCTGCACATTCTGCGCCACGGCTTCGTCGCCATTGGCCAGCATGTATTGCAGGCGTACGATCCGCAGCTTGGTCAGCGAGGCGTTGAGCTGGGTGATGTCGCTCATCCAGTTGCTGCGGTCGATCAGGCCGCCCAGGCTGGTCCAGCCGGTGAGCGCCAGAATCGAGGTGAGGACCAGCACCAGGCCAAAGCCCAGGCCGAGTTTGAGATTGACGCTGATGTTACCGAACCAGCTGTTCATCGAAAGCTCCTTGAAGAGTGATGTCTGTCTGCTGGACGGTGTGTTGTTGTTTGAGCCAGCCAAGATGTGTAGGGCTGTATCGGCGGCAAAGGATGATTCTGAAGTACTTTTCTTGCGGGGTGACGAAGGGTCGCCATTACCGTGCAGCAATGGCGATCCGATGCGCTCAGGACTCCGCCGTGTTGGGCACCACGGTAAGCCTGAGGCAGGAGGCGGCGGCGTGGCTCAGGTGCACATTATTGTGGGCAACCCGAGGGTGGCTGGCCTGGCCTGAAGGCTCGCCGCTGTTGGGGTTGACGTCAAAGCGCGGGAAATTGCTGCTGGCGATGTCCAGGCGCAACCGATGGCCGCGCTTGAACAGGTTGCAGGTGGCGAAAGGCTCGATCAGCACTTGCACTCGCTCACCCGGCGTCAGGGCCGTCGGTTGTTCCCATGAGTTGCGATAACGACAGCGGCGGATGCCGTCGGTGATGTTCATCGCAAAGCCCTCGGGATAGTCGGCGCTGGGCGGGTACACGTCCACCAGCTTGGCGGTGAAGTCGGTGTCGGGTGCATCGCTGTCGATCCACAGCTCGATCTGCACGTCACCGGCGACGATCAGGTCGTCGTCGAGCGGCTCGGTCTGGAACACCAGCACGTCATCGCGCTGGGCCAGGGGACGGTTGTCCCCTTGGGTGCCGAAAAAATCGAGGCGCTCCCGTTGATCGAAGGCTCCGCCGACAAACACGGGGGCACCGGAGGTTAGCGCGCCGCCGATGGTCGGGACCGGGTGGGCCGGGTCGGCGCGGTAACTCAAGTGGGCGTCAGCCTCGACAGGTGCCGTGTGGCTCAACTGCCTGTGTGCATTCAGATAGAGGGTCAGTGTTTGGCTGCCGGGCAGCGGCCATTGCGTGGTGTGCAGCCAGCGGCCGCCATGGTGCAGGCGTCCGTTTTCGTCGCGGTTACCGCTGCCGCCCCCCATCAGAAACACCTGTACGCTGGCCGTTGTGGTTCGCGGCGACGGCTTGAGGGATTGCTCGAACCAGGCCAGTCGGCAACTGAGCCAATCCTGATCGACCTGGCCGTCAAAGGCGGCTTGCGGGCCGAATTCCACATCGCCGCTGTGGCTGATATTACGGTCGCCGTGCAGCCACGGGCCCATCACCAGTCGTTGGCTGGCCGTACCTTGGAGTGTGAAGGCGCGGTAATTGGCCAGGGTCGAACTGACGTAGGCGTCGTACCAACTGGACATGAACAGCACCGGGATATCGGGCAGTTGTGCGTAGTGACCTTCGGCATAGAGGCCAGACTTTTGCCAATACTCACCGAAGGTGCCCTGAGCCCATTGCTCCAACACATAGGCTTCGTATTCCGGCACATGGCGCAGGGGCGATTGCCCGGGTTGCCATGGCATACGCGTGAACCACTGATAAATATCTTCCTGTTCCAGCGCTTCACGAACCAACGGGTCGGCCAGGGCAGCAGGGCTTTCCTTGGCCTGGCGAAAGGCCCAGGTGGCCTGCTTGAGTTCGAAGGCGCCGCCCTGGCGAATCCCGCAATGGTAGGCGTTGGCGAAGCCGCCGCTGTCGAGCACCATGCTGCTCAGGCCCGGCGGGTGCAGGCAAGCCATCGCCAGTTGTGTGTGGGCAGCATAAGACAAGCCCATACTGCCGATCTTGCCGTTGCACCAGGGCTGTTGGATGATCCAGGCCAGGGTGTCGAAACCGTCTTCGCCCTCGGCGGTGTATTTGGTGAATGTGCCTTCGGAGGCGTAGCGTCCACGGCAGTCCTGGAAAATTGCGACAAAGCCTTGCTCGGTAAACCGTGCGGCCATTTGCTCACGGGAGATGTGTTGGCCGTCGAGCTGTTTTTCCGAGCGGGAGGGTTTGCTCTTGTCGTAGGGCGTGCGCTCGATCACCACCGGAAACGGCCCATTGCTGTCCTCCGGCACATAGATGTCAGTGGCCAGGTGGATGCCGTCACGCATCCGGATCATTTGGTTGTGCAAAATATGCATGGGGAGAACACTCATCGATTCAGTACCCGCTCGTTACCGCAATGGCCAGCAACACCATCGCCAGCACGGCGTAGATCAGGAACAGCGGCAGGATGTAGCGCGCCCATTGGCCCCAACCGACATTGGCGGTGGCCAACAGCACCAGCAGACCGCTGGACGTGGGGGTGATCATGTTGGTCAGGCCATTGCCCATCAGAAATGCGAACACCGTGGTCTGCGGGCTGACGCCGGACAACTGACCCAAGGGCCCGAAGATCGGCATGGTTACCGCCGCCTGGCCGGAGGTGGATGGGATCAGCACATCCAGCCCCAGTTGTGCGAAGAACATGCCGTAGGCCGACACGATCGGACCATGGTCGCCCACCAGGTTGGCCAGGCTGTTGACGATGGTGTCCAGGACCTGGCCGGTACTGAGGATGATCTCCACGGCGGTAGCCAGACCGATCAGCACGCCGGCGATCAGCACCTTCTTCATTCCATCGACAAAAGCACTGGCGGCAACGCTGGCGCCGAGCCCGGCGATCACGCTGAAGGCCAGCGTCAGCAGCAGGTAGAACGCCGACAGCTCGTGGTATTTCCAGCCCCAGCGGTTGGAGGCGTAGACCAGGAAAGCGATGCCCGTCAGCAGTACGATCAGGTTGATCAGATGGCGCAGGGGCAACGGCGTACTTTCGAAAGTGATCTGCGCCGTGGCATCGTAACCGTGCTTGCGAATACTCCACAGCACGAAGGCAATGCCCACCAGCAGGAAGCTGCAGTAGGCGAGCACACGCATGCTCAGGCCACTGAAGATCGGCAGCCCGACCATCGGCTGGGCCACGGACAGCGCCACTGGATTGGATATCGAGGCCAGGTAGCCGATCTTGACTGAGATCGTGACGATGGCCAGCCCGATCAGGTTCGACAGCCCCAGCCGATTAGCCATGGCAACCATCAACGGCACGATGAGAATAAATTCCTTGGCCAGCCCCATGAAGGTACTGCCGGCGGAAAACACCAGCATCAGGCACGGCACCAGCACATAGATATTGCCCCGTGTCAGACCCAGCATGCGCTCCAGCCCGGCGTCGATCACCCCGGCCTTGTTCAGCACGCCGAACATGCCACCGATGAACAGCACCATGAAAATCAGTGCCGCACGCTTCTCGATGCCCTGGGGAATCGCCATGAAGCCTTCCACCAGGGACACCGGGCGAGCCACGGTGTCGCCGGCTTTGCGTGGTTCCAGTGCGAACAGTTGGCTCAGGGAGTCGTGTTTTTCCAGCACCTGGTAAGAGCCCGGGATCACCAGGCCATTCTGGCGCTGGAACGTGCCCGAGTTCACGGCGTAGGTAAACGCCACTGCGAGCAGGACGATACTCAGCAGGATGATGGCGGGATTGATCTGCTTGCGTTGCGTGGTATTTCCCACCGCTGCTTGGGTGGGGATGCTCTGGGATTCGCTCATGCTAGTGGCCCCGGCTTGCGCCGTTATTGTTATAGGGGTGACACGTGTGGGGCGGACACTAGGGCAAAGTTTTCGCGGCGACAACGTTATGCGTGGGTTGGGTTGGGCTATGCGTTTTGTGCGGACAGACGCTGCTTGAGATGCTCGGCAAACGCGTTCACCAGCTGCGACCTGGGCTCATTGGCGCGAAACGCCAGGCCGAATGCGTAGGGCAGCGCCGGGCGAAACGGGCGGGTGACGATGGGCAAGTGCCGGAAGTGGCTGGCCAGCAGACCATTGACGATCGACACCCCCAGCCCCTCGGCAACGAAGCTGCACGCAGCCCCGACCGAGTGCACCTCGACCCGCACCTGCGGCGTGAGGTTGGCGGCACGAAACACCTGGTTCAGCTCGGCCCGCAATGCCCGTTGCCGGCCGAGCATCACCAACGGCACATCGCGCAGATGCTGCACTTCGATGCAGGCGTGACGGGTCAGCGGATGGTCGGCGGGCATCACGCAGACGCCTTCGGTTTGCAGCACCGGCTCGACATCGAAGTCAGGTATTTCCGTGGGCAGGCGTACAAAGCCCAGGTCGGCGGAACGGTCCAGCACCGCACGCTCGATCGTGTCGTAAGAACCGGTCAGCAGTTCCACGACAATGTCGTCATGCTCCTTGAGAAACTGCGCCACGATGCGCGGCAACAGCTCCTGGGTCATGCTGGTGGGCACCCCGACCTTGAGCAGGCTCTTGCGTGAGCGGCCCACGCGCATTTCGTCGGCCAGGCGCTGGATTCGTTGCATGCCATCCACCAGTCCGGCGACTTCGGCGAGCAGTTCCTCGGCTTCGGGCGTCGCCATCAGGCGGCCCTTCTTGCGCAGGAACAAGGCAAAACCCAAGTGCTCTTCCAACTGGCTCAGCAGGCGGCTGACCGCCGATTGCGACAGGCCCATGCGCGTTGCTGCGCCGATGGTCGAGCCGGTGGCCATGATCGCTTTGAAGGCTTCGAGTTGCTTGAGGTTCACCGTGTTTTTCCTGTCGGTTGGGAAGGGCGGCCGGTACTTCACGCATAGCCTGATGCGCTTCTCGCATAACGTTGTGGGGCTGTCGACGAGCCGTTAGTGTCCGCTCCAACGCGACATGCCGTCCAGCCTGCCGCGCGGTGCAACTGCCCATAAAAAACACAACACGGCATTGAGGAATGGTTTATGCGTGAGTTTTTCACGAAAGGGGGAATGGTCTCGGCGGGGCTGCTGGCGAGCCTGTCACCGACATTGATGGCCCAGGGTTTCTGGGAGGATTCCCACGGCCGATTGACCTTGCGCAACTTCTACTTCAACGACGGTTATCGCGACGGTGGTGAAGACCGCAAGGAATGGGCTCAGGGTTTTCTGCTTAATCTTCAGTCTGGTTATACCGAGGGCACCGTGGGTTTTGGCCTGGATGCCCTGGGGCTGGCGGGCCTGCGTCTCGACTCCAGCCCGACGCACGCCGGGACGGGCTTGTTACCTGTGCACGACGATGGTCATGCGGCCAGTGAGTTTTCCAGCCTGGGCGTCACGGCCAAGATGCGCTGGGGCGATGCAGTGGTGAAAACCGGCACGTTGCTGCCGAAAATCCCGGTGCTGGTGCACAACGATGGCCGCTTGTTACCGCAGACCTTCCAGGGCACACAAGTGGAATACAGTGGTATTCGTGACCTGTACCTGCACGCTGGGCACCTGGACAAATTCAAGTTGCGTAACTCCACTGACAGTGTGGATATTTATCCCCAGGGCTACAGCGGAAAAAAGGGTAGTGATTTCGATTTTGCCGGCGCTAGCTACGCGTTTACGCCGAAGCTCAGCGGCACCTGGTACTACGGTGAAATGCGCCAATTCTATCGCCAGCAATTCTTTGGCCTGGTGCATAAGCAGCCGTTGGGCAGCGGCACACTGACCAGCGACTTGCGCTACTTCATTAGTAACGAAGCGGGTGAGGCGCGTAACGGCGAGGTCGACAGTGACATGTTCAGCGGTCTGTTCACTTACCGCCTGGGCCCGCAGGCGCTGGGTGTTGGTTATCAGAAAGTCAGCGGCGACACAGCGTTGCCGTATGCCAGCGTGTCGACGGTGTATTCCTTCAGTAACGCCGGTGTTGGCAAGTTCATCCAGTCTGGTGAGCAGACATGGATGCTGCGCTACGACTATGACTTGACGGCGGTACTGCCGGGCTTGAGTTTCATGACCCGCTACTACAAAGGGCAAAACGGCGAGTTCAAAGGGCGCGAGGCGCGTGAGTGGGAGTCCGACACGAATCTGCGCTATGTGGTCCAGGACAGCACGTTCAAAGGACTGGGCGTGGAGTTGCGCAAGGCCACTTACCGCTCGACTTATGCCAGTGATCGGGACAACTACCGGGTGTACCTGACCTACGACCTGGCGCTCTGGTAGCCGGGGAGGGGGCTGATCATGGGCTGCTCTTGTGTGCTAGTCTGCGGGCCCTTTTAGTTCTGGGCAGCGCGGGAAACCATGTTGTCCTACAGCGGAGCCTCTTCATGTCCGAAGTTAATCTGTCCACCGACGAAACCCGCGTCAGCTACGGTATCGGCCGTCAGTTGGGCGACCAACTGCGCGACAACCCGCCGCCGGGCGTGAGCCTGGACGCAATCCTGGCCGGCCTGACCGACGCATTTGCAGGCCAGCCGAGCCGTGTTGACCAGGAGCAAATGGCTGCCAGCTTCAAAGTGATCCGCGAGATCATGCAAGCCGAAGCCGCTGCCAAGGCTGAAGCCGCCGCGGGTGCCGGCCTGGCTTTCCTGGCTGAAAACGCCAAGCGTGATGGCATCACCACCCTGGCTTCCGGCCTGCAATTTGAAGTGCTGACTGCCGGCACCGGCGCCAAGCCGACCCGTGAAGATCAAGTGCGTACCCACTACCACGGCACCTTGATCGACGGCACTGTGTTCGACAGCTCCTACGAGCGCGGCCAGCCTGCAGAATTCCCGGTTGGCGGCGTGATCGCCGGCTGGACCGAGGCCCTGCAACTGATGAATGCCGGCAGCAAATGGCGTCTGTACGTGCCGAGCGAACTGGCTTACGGCGCTCAAGGCGTTGGCAGCATCCCGCCGCACAGCGTTCTGGTATTCGACGTCGAGCTGCTCGACGTTCTGTAAGACCTGCTGGTTACCTGTTGGGACGAACGCGTTCGCCCCAACAGGCATTTGCCAGTTTCTTCATGGATGGAACTTGCCATTCAAGTCGGTCGCCGGGCGCAATGCTCGGGCATAGCAGAACAGAAACAAATTCCTCACCACTTCTTTCAGTACTCCAGGCTCACTGGAACTCAGGCCATTGACGTCCAGGTCACCCTGGTCCTGTAGTTCGTTCAGTGCTTCTTCCTCAAGCACCGCACAGACTTCGCCGGTTTCCCGATGCAGGATTCGCAGGTAAGGGTGGGGGCGATCCAGCCAGGCATCTATCAAATAAGTCATGGTCGTTCTCCTTGATGAGTTTCAATGAGAATAATTCTTATTCGTAGAATAGCAAGTATCTATTGGCGGTTTCCGGGTTTTTTTGTGTGGATATTGTTTTCGATCAATCAGGAGGGCGAAACGCCATCCCGCGGCGGGCGCGGGATGGATGCAGCAGCTTCAGACCTTGCGCACGAACTCGGACTTGAGTTTCATCGGGCCGATACCGTCGATCTTGCAGTCGATATCGTGGTCTCCGTCGCACAGGCGGATGTTCTTGACCTTGGTGCCGACCTTGACCACCAGTGAGGTGCCCTTGACCTTGAGGTCCTTGATCACGGTGATGGTGTCGCCGTCCTGCAGGACGTTGCCCACAGAGTCTTTCTTCACGGTCTCATCGCCGGCCACTTCGGCCTCGCCATTGGCGGACCACTCATGGGCGCATTCCGGGCAGACCAGTTGGGTGCCGTCTTCGTAGGTGTATTCGGAATTGCATTTCGGGCAGGGTGGCAACGTGCTCACTAAAGCTCCTTGAGATTCAGGGATGACTAAAAGTCGCACATTATATAGGGTTTTGCGGCGAGAGCGGGGAGGTCAGTGGTGAATGCGATCTAAATGTGGGAGCTGGCTTGCCTGCGATAGCGATGGTGAGTTCACTACCGTCATCGCAGGCAAGCCAGCTCCCACATTAATCAACGCGGAATCAGTGAGTACGGGCCACAGCGAACTCACTCAGTTCCACCAATGCATCCCGGTATTCACTGGCCGGCAAGGCTTCCAGGCACTGGATCGCCCGCGCCACGTAGTCACGCGCCAGTTGCGCGGTGTACTCCAGGGAACCGGAGGCTTCGACGGCGGCACGGATGGCCTCCAGGTCTTCGATCCCGCCTTTCTGGATGGCCTTGCGCACCAGGGCGGCCTGTTCCGGCGTGCCTTCGCGCATGGTGTAGATCAGCGGCAAGGTTGGCTTGCCCTCGGCCAGGTCGTCACCGACGTTCTTGCCCAGGGTCTCGGCATCGCCCTTGTAGTCGAGCAGGTCATCCACCAGTTGGAACGCCACGCCCAGGTGATCGCCAAAGGTACGCAGGGCTTCGGCCTGTTCGGCGGTGGCGCCACACAGCGCGGCAGCGCTGTGGGTGGACGCTTCGAAGAGCATCGCGGTTTTGCCGCGAATCACTTCCATATAGGTTTCTTCGGTGGTGCTGGCGTCGCGGACCTTGGACAGCTGCAACACTTCGCCTTCGGCGATGATGCGCGTGGCCTGTGAAAGAATCTTCATCACCGGCATCGAGCCCAGTTCGACCATCATTTCGAACGAGCGCGAGTACAGGAAGTCGCCCACCAACACGCTGGGTGCGTTGCCCCACATGGCATTGGCGGTCTCGCGGCCACGCCGCATACCGGACATGTCGACCACGTCATCATGCAGCAGGGTGGCGGTGTGCAGGAACTCGATGGTCGCGGCCAGCAAGCGCAGGTCATCGCCTTCGCGGCCCAGCGCCTTGCCACACAGCAGTACTAATAAAGGACGCAGGCGTTTACCGCCCGCCGACGTAATATAGTCGCCAATTTTGGAGACCAGCGGCACTTTAGACGTCAGCTGCTGCTTGATGATGCCGTCGACGGCGCTAAAATCGTCCGCGACCGCGCGGTAGAAAGCTTGGGGTTGCATCAGCGACAGTCGCTCCAGAAGGGTTGCGCGGCATGCTAGGACCCTGACCCCCGGGTGTCAAGGCGCGATAGACGGCCCCTTGCAAGCCTCCCATAGCTTGCGTACAATCGCGCACCCTGAACTTCCTGGGCAGCACCTGCCTTACGCAATTGCATTCGGGACGTCCATCCCATGCAGCCATGCCAGCCAATACCTCTTCTTATAAAGCGCTGGGTGAGCAGGATTATCGGAGAAATACCATGTCGTACGCAGTAATTGTTACTGGTGGCAAGCAATACAAAGTCGCCCCAGGTGAATACCTGAAGATCGAAAAACTGGAAATCGCTACTGGCGAATCCGTTACTTTTGATCGCGTTCTGTTGGTCGCCAATGGCGATGACGTGAACATCGGCGCTCCAGTTGTTGCTGGCGCTACCGTTGTGGCTGAAGTGATCTCCCAAGGTCGTCACGATAAAGTCCGCATCATCAAGTTCCGTCGTCGTAAGCACCACATGAAGCGTATGGGCCACCGCCAGTGGTACACCGAGATCAAAATCACCGGTATTCAGGCTTAATTTCAGCCTAATTCCTCACTAGGAGAATTGACTCATGGCACACAAAAAAGCTGGTGGTAGTACCCGTAACGGTCGCGACTCAGAAGCCAAACGCCTTGGCGTGAAGATGTATGGCGGCCAGAAAATCATTCCGGGCAACATCATCGTGCGTCAGCGCGGCACCCAATTCCACGCCGGTTACGGTGTTGGCATGGGTAAAGATCACACCCTCTTCGCTAAAATCGAAGGCGTGATCAAGTTCGAAGTAAAGGGCGCGTTCAACCGCCGTTACGTGAGCGTTGTCGCAGCTTAATTGCGAGATCGCTGGAAAAGCCCTGTCTTGCGACGGGGCTTTTTCGTTTGTGGAGTGAGTCTCTTGCAAAGCTGTTTGTGATGAGCTCAGGCGCAAGTTTGCGGTCGCTGATTGAGGTCGCTGCGCTCATTTTTGCAAGAGTCTTATGTCTTGGTTTCTTAAGCTCGTCCATGCGGCGAGAGGCGTTTTGTTATGAAGTTCGTTGATGAAGTTTCCATCCGAGTAAAAGCAGGCGACGGCGGTAACGGTTGCATGAGTTTCCGTCGCGAAAAATTCATCGAAAACGGTGGTCCGAACGGCGGTGACGGCGGTGACGGTGGCTCCATCTACATGATGGCCGACGAAAACCTCAACACCCTGGTCGACTACCGTTACACCCGGCACTTCGATGCCGAGCGTGGCTCCAACGGCGGCAGCACCGACTGCACCGGCAAAAAAGGTGAAGACCTGGTACTGCGCGTACCGGTCGGCACCACGATCATCGATTCCGCGACACAGGAAGTGATTGGCGACCTGACCAAGGCCGGCCAGAAACTGATGGTTGTGCAGGGCGGCTGGCACGGCCTGGGTAACACCCGATTCAAGTCCAGTACCAACCGTGCGCCGCGCCAGACCACGCCGGGCAAGCCGGGCGAACAGCGTGACCTGAAGCTGGAAATGAAAGTACTCGCCGACGTGGGCCTGTTGGGCCTGCCGAACGCCGGCAAAAGTACCTTCATCCGCTCGGTATCGGCCGCCAAGCCGAAGGTCGCCGACTACCCGTTCACCACCCTGGTGCCAAACCTGGGCGTGGTCAGCGTCGACCGCTGGAAGAGCTTCGTGGTTGCCGACATTCCTGGCCTGATCGAAGGGGCTTCCGACGGTGCTGGTCTGGGCATTCGCTTCCTCAAGCACTTGTCCCGCACCCGTTTGCTGCTGCACCTCGTCGACATGGCGCCGCTGGATGACACCAGCGCTGCGGATGCCGCCGAAGTGATCGTCAGCGAGCTGACCAAGTTCAGCCCGGCCCTGGCCGAGCGTGATCGCTGGCTGGTCCTGAACAAGTGCGACCAGATCCTTGAGGAAGAGCACGAAGAGCGCGTCAAGGAAATCGTCGATCGCCTGGAATGGGAAGGCCCGGTCTATGTGATCTCGGCCATTGCCAAAGAAGGCACCGAACGCCTGACCCGCGACATCATGCGTTACCTGGAAGACCGAGCCGACCGCCTGGCGGCCGACCCGGTATTCAAGGCCGAGCTTGCCGAGCTTGACCAGCAGATCGAAGACGAAGCCCGTGCCCAGTTGCAGGCTCTGGACGACCAGCGTGCCCTGCGCCGCAGCGGCGTGAAGTCGGTCCATGACATCGGCGACGATGATTGGGACGAAGAAGACGTGGATGATGAAGACGGTCCGGAAATCATTTACGTGCGCGATTGATTCGTTGCGATAAACTTGAACGCCGCTCCCTGGAGCGGCGTTTTGGTATCCGGGTATAACGTTATGGGCGGCGCTGGGTCGCGCGGCCCTCACTCTAAGGTTGAAGATGATGCGGAGCAAAGTGACAGGTGCGCAGCGCTGGGTCGTGAAGATCGGCAGTGCGTTGCTGACGGCCGATGGCAAGGGGCTGGATCGCGCAGCCATGAGCGTCTGGGTCGAGCAGATGGTGGCCTTGCATGAGGCCGGTGTCGAGTTGGTGCTGGTGTCGTCCGGGGCGGTTGCCGCCGGGATGAGCCGCCTCGGCTGGACCGCGCGACCCAGCGCGATGCACGAACTGCAAGCCGCCGCGGCCATCGGCCAGATGGGCCTGGTGCAAGCCTGGGAGTCCAGCTTTGCCGAGCACGGCCGCCACACGGCGCAGATCCTGCTGACCCACGACGACCTGTCCGACCGCAAGCGCTACCTCAATGCCCGCAGCACCTTGCGCGCCTTGGTGGAGCTCAAGGTCATCCCGGTCATCAATGAAAACGACACCGTGGTCACAGACGAAATCCGTTTCGGCGACAACGACACCCTGGCTGCGCTGGTGGCCAACCTGGTGGAAGCCGACCTGTTGGTGATCCTCACCGACCGCGACGGCATGTTCGACGCCGACCCGCGCAACAACCCCGATGCCCAGTTGATCTACGAAGCCCGCGCCGATGACCCCGCACTGGATGCGGTCGCCGGCAGTGTCGGCGGTGCCCTGGGCCGTGGCGGTATGCAGACCAAACTGCGCGCCGCTCGCCTGGCTGCGCGTTCCGGTGCCCATACCATCATCGTTGGTGGGCGCCTGGAGCGTGTGCTGGATCGCCTCAAGGCCGGTGAGCGCATCGGTACGCTGCTATCACCGGAACGCGGCATGCTGGCGGCGCGCAAGCAGTGGCTGGCCGGGCATCTGCAAACCCGTGGCACCCTGGTGCTGGACGAGGGCGCGGTCTCGGCGTTGTCCCAAGGCAACAAGAGCTTGCTGCCGGTGGGCGTCAAGCTGGTGCAGGGCAGCTTCCGCCGTGGCGAAATGGTGGTTTGCGTCGCGCCGGACGGTCGTGAGATTGCCCGTGGCCTGGCCAACTACAGCGCCCTTGAGGCGCAGAAGATTATTGGACAATCGTCTGACGCTATTGTCGGACTCTTGGGCTATATGGCGGAACCGGAACTGGTGCACCGCGATAACCTCATCCTGGTTTAAACGAAAGGAATACCCGATGCGTGTAATGAAGGGATTACTCGGCCTGTTATTGCTCATGCCACTGCTGGCCTCGGCGGAAGAAATCGCCCAGGTCTCGACGGTGTTCAAGTTTGTCGGCCCTAACGACCGGATTGTGGTCGAAGCGTTTGACGACCCCAAGGTTGACGGCGTGACCTGCTACCTGTCGCGTGCCAAGACCGGCGGCGTCAAAGGCGGCCTGGGCCTGGCCGAAGACCGCGCTGAGGCCTCGATTGCCTGCCGCCAGGTTGGCCCGATCCATTTCAAGGGCGAACTCAAGGACGGGGACGAAGTCTTCAAGGAACGCACCTCCCTGGTGTTCAAGACCATGCAGGTGGTGCGTTTCCTCGACAAGAAGCGCAATACCCTGGTGTATCTGGTCTACAGCGACCGCCTGATCGAAGGCAGCCCGCAGAACGCGGTGACGGCGATTCCGATTCTGCCCTGGCCGACCGCTCAGTAACCTGCAGGCGAGTTTTGTCACCGGCGTCTATGATTGCAGACTCGCCGGTTGTAAGCTCCGAGAGCTGCAATGCAAAGAATATGGGATATCTGGAGTTCGTCATGAGTGCTTTCCACGATCTGAAACTCAAAGCCCTGGACGGACAAGAGCTACCGCTGGCGCCCTTCAAGGGCCAGGTTGTGCTGGTGGTCAATGTGGCGTCCAAATGTGGTTTGACCCCGCAATACGCAGCGTTGGAAAACCTCTACCAGCAATACAAAGACCAGGGATTCACGGTGCTCGGCTTGCCGTGCAATCAGTTTGCAGGCCAGGAGCCGGGGACCGAACAAGAGATCCGCGAGTTCTGCAGCCTGAACTACGGGGTGAGTTTTCCCCTGGGCAGCAAGCTCGAGGTCAACGGCCCGGATCGTCATCAGCTGTACCGCTTGCTGGCAGGTGAGGGCGCCGAGTTTCCAGGGGACATCACCTGGAACTTCGAGAAATTCCTGTTGGGTAAAGATGGCCGGGTACTCGCGCGCTTCTCGCCGCGTACGTCCCCGGACGACCCGACTATCATGCAGGCCATCGAAAAAGCCCTGAGCTGAAACACACCCACTGTAGGAGCGAGCTTGCTCGCGAAGATCGCCAACGATAACGCGTTGATCCTGACTTAACGCGTGTTCCCGGATTCTTCGCGAACAAGCTCGCTCCTACAGGTATTCGGCTACTTCTACCCCTTTAATCACCCAGATCAATAGTGCTACTAAGCACTGCACACTCGCCATATTATCCGCGTCATAAATCCCGTCCTGGTGGAGTGCTCCATGCCTGTCCAAGCCTTGTTCAAACCCTTCCAACTCGGTGGACTGCAACTGTCGACCCGCGTGGTCATGGCGCCCATGACCCGTTCGTTCTCTCCGGGTGGTGTACCCAACTCCAAGGTCATCGAGTACTACCGTCGTCGTGCGGCGGCCGGTGTGGGCCTGATCATCACTGAAGGTACCGTGGTCGATCACCGGGCGTCCAACGGCTACCCCAACGTCCCGCATTTCTACGGTGAGGCCGCGCTGGCCGGCTGGAAGAAAGTGGTCGACGCGGTACACGCCGAAGGCGGCAAGATTGTCCCGCAGTTGTGGCATGTGGGTAGCGTGCGCCGTATTGGCACCGAGCCTGATGCCAGCGTGCCTGCTTATGGCCCGATGGAAAAGCTCAAGGACGGCAACGTGGTTGTGCACGGTATGACGCAACAGGACATCAGGGACGTGATCAACGCCTTCGCCCAAGCTGCCAGTGACGCCCAGGCGATCGGCATGGACGGTGTAGAAATCCATGGCGCCCACGGTTACCTGGTGGATCAATTCTTCTGGGAGGGCAGCAACCAGCGCACCGACGAATACGGTGGCAGCCTGGCCAACCGTTCGCGCTTTGCCATTGAGCTGATCGAGGCCACCCGTGCTGCTGTAGGGCCGAATTTTCCGATCATCCTGCGTTTCTCGCAGTGGAAGCAGCAGGACTACACCGCACGCCTGGTGCAAACCCCTGAGGCGCTGGGTGAGTTCCTCAAGCCATTGGCTGAGGCCGGCGTAGATATTTTCCACTGCTCCACTCGCCGTTTCTGGGAGCCGGAGTTTGAAGGCTCCGACCTCAACCTTGCTGGCTGGACGCGTCAGCTCACGGGTAAGCCGACTATCACCGTGGGCAGTGTTGGCCTGGATGGCGAGTTCCTGCAATTTATGGTCAACACCGACAAGGTCGCGCAACCTGCCAGCCTCGAAAAGCTGCTGGAGCGCCTGAATAACGATGAGTTCGACCTGGTGGCCGTAGGGCGTGCGCTGCTGGTGGACCCGGATTGGGCCGTGAAGGTGCGCGAAGGGCGCGAAGGGGACATCTTGCCCTTCAGTCGCGACGCGTTGACCACTCTGGTGTAAACGGCTGGACTCCCTGTGAGCGTCACAGGGAGTTTCTTCTCTTTAGCGATTAATACTCTGGTCGCTTATTCAACTCTTTACTGTGATCAGTCTTGAGCGTGTCTTTATGGCCAGGCTGGCCGTAGATTGGCGGTTCAGCACGGGCTTGATCCAGCCATTGTTGCTGCTGGGTCCATTGCGCGGTTGGCATGTTGACACCATTGCGTACACCCATTCCATAAATTGACATGTTCCGTATCTCCTGGGGTTGGCTGATCAATAGGGGCGTACTGGCTGCGTCAGGGTTTGGTCGTATGTCGGTTGCTGTGGACGATGCGAGCCGTATTCGGGGCGTGTGGGCTGATGTGGACGATGCCAGCCGTAATCGGGTTGTGAGGGTTGCTGCGGACGATGCCAGCCATAATCGGGTTGTGTGGGGTGCTGCGGACGATGCCAGCCATAATCGGGTTGTGAGGGTTGCTGCGGACGATGCCAGCCATAGTCGGGTTGTGTGGGTTGCTGCGGACGATGCCAGCCATAGTCGGGACGTGTAGGTTGCTGCGGGCGATGCGAGCCGTAGTCGGGACGTGGGGGTTGCTGCGGGCGATGCCAGCCGTAGTCGGGACGTGGGGGTTGCTGCGGGCGGTACCAGCCATTGTCGGGCCCCGTAGGCCTCTGGCTGAAGATATCGGTAGTCGGGTACCGTGGAACCATGGATTCGTTTATCAGTGTCGACATAGTTATCTCTTAAGTTTCCATCATGAATGCCTGCCTCTTGGGTGCGATCTGTAAAAGACACCCCTGATAAGACAGGTGTCATGTGGGTGGTGATAAATCCTGCGGCGTTCCAGAAATATCCTGTGTGGGGGCGCTTATTCAGGCGCTCTGGCGCGAAAAAGCCTAACGCCTGGGCCATTACTCGGGGGCTCGTCTGTCAGGCAGGTGAAGTGACTTACAGTCATTGCTGAGTCTTCAGCCTGCGTGCGGCTGTGTTGGGACGATAAAATGTTCCCCACACACACCTCGTAACTGCTGCTCGAACTGTTCGACAATCGCTGGCCAGCCCTGGCGGCTCGCGTGTTGACGCGCATTGAGGCGCATACGGCGTAAACTTTCCGCGTCCTCCAGCAGCCAATTGGCGGCGTCGCAAAACGCATTTTCGTCACCCGGCATCGCCAGCACCCCGTTGTAGCCGTGACGAATATGCTGTGTGGCGGCAGCCTGGTCGTAGGCCACCACCCCCAACCCTGACGCCATGGCCTCCAGTACCACATTGCCAAAGGTTTCGGTCAGGCTGGGGAACAGGAACACATCGCCGGACGCGTAATGACGAGCCAGTTCTTCACCGCGCAAGGCACCGCAGAAAATTGCTTCGGGAAGGTCCTTTTCCAGCATTGCTCGTTGTGGTCCATCACCGACGATGATCAGTTTCATCTGACGCATGGGGTATCTGTTCTGCAAGGTCTCGAAACAGCGCTTGAGCAGGCCCAGGTTCTTTTCCTGGGCCAGCCGCCCTACATGCAGCACTGCGATTTGCTCATTATTCAATGCCCAGCTTTCCCGCAGAGCGCTGTCGCGTTTGGCGGGGTGGAACAATTGGCTGTCGACGCCTCTGGCCAACATCCCCAGGCGCTCAAAATGCCGACGCTCCAGTTCCAGGCGCTGACTGGCGCTTGGTACCAGGGTCAGGCTCGATCGGTTGTGAAACCAGCGCAGGTAATGGGTGACCATGCGACTGAGCAGGCTCAAGCCGTACTGGTTCGAATACTGCTGGAAGTTGGTATGAAAGCCGCTGACAACACTGATTCCCAAACGCCGCGCCGCACGCAGAGCGGATAAACCCAACGGCCCTTCGGTGGCGATATACAACACGTCCGGGCGCTGGCGGCTCCAGCGTCTGAGCAGTTTGCGCATCGACGATTGGCCCCATTGCAGCCCTGGGTAACCGGGTAATGGCCAGCCGCGGCACAGCAGCAGTTGATCGTCACTCGGTCGGCTCTGATCAGCGCCCTGGCGTGGACGCACCAGTTCGACCTGATGACCACGCGAGCGCAAACCCTCGCACAGGCGGCCAAGGGTATTGGCCACGCCGTTGATTTCCGGCGGGAAGGTTTCGGTAATGAGGGTGATGTGAAGCGAGGCTGTCGTCATGACCCACAGTGTCACCGCGGGCCATGTCGCCATTGTGTCTGAGTGATGATGGATTTATGACGGGGTCACGGCCTGCTGCGTCATCGCCTCGGCACCTTGCTCACGCACCCAGAACAACGTCGCCCCGGCGACTGCCGCCGGCATCATCAGCAGGTTGACCACCGGCACCAGCAGCACCAGATAGACAACACCGCCGAAGCTCATGCTCTGCCAGCGCTTCTGGCGCAGCCAGGCGAGCATCTCGTTCCAGCCCAGTTTGTGGTTGTCGGCCGGGTAGTCGATGTACTGGATTGCCATCATCCATACGCCAAAGAGCAACCACAGCGGCGCAGCGATCAGGTTGACCACTGGAATGAACGACAAGATAAACAGTCCGATAGCTCGTGGCAGGAAGTAGCCCAGCTTGCGCATTTCCCGGGCCAGGGTACGCGGCACCATGGCGATCAACTCACCCCAACTGAACGCCGGAAAGTCATCGGTGCCGCGCACCACCACTTCAACCTTCTCCGAGAGAAAGCCGTTGAACGGCGCTGCGATGATATTGGCGAGCATGGTGAAGGTGAAAAACACCATCAGCACCACCAACACCACAAACAATGGCCACAACAGGTAATTCAGAAAACTCAGCCAACTGGGCAGCGTCGGCATCAGATGGTCGACCCACAGGCTGAACTGATGGCCGGCGAAATAGATCAAGCCGACGAACAGCACCAGGTTGATCGCCAGCGGCAGCAGCACAAACAAGCGCAAGCCAGGGCTCAACACCAGTTTGAGGCCTTCACGCAGGTATTGCGGACCGGAAAGAGCGGGGGCGGGCATGGTGAACTCCGAGCAGGATGACGAACGCGCCGACCTTACCGGCTTTGTATCGTGGGCGAAAGCGGCGACATCATCAGTAACATTAGGGGGAGCAATGGCGTCGATTAATCGGGCCGACTGCATAGAGACCACCTATGAGCTGGATTGTTATTCCGTATTTCCTTAATCTTGCCCCCCTCGATACGCTGCACCCATTATTTTCAGGGCCTGCGAGTTCAAGCCTTCCCCAAGTGCTTCGTGGTCCCTTTTTTATTCCAGCCGCCTTGTAGTCCGGGCGGTCGATAGGAGCGAGTCATGTCTGATACCCGCCATTCGCGAGTGATTATTCTCGGTTCCGGCCCTGCCGGTTACAGCGCTGCCGTCTATGCTGCCCGGGCCAACCTCAAGCCGCTGCTGATCACCGGCATGCAGGCGGGCGGTCAGTTGACCACCACCACCGAAGTCGACAACTGGCCGGGCGATGTCCACGGACTGACCGGCCCGGTGCTGATGGAGCGTATGAAAGAGCACGCCGAGCGCTTTGAAACCGAGATCGTGTTTGATCACATCAACAAGGTCGACTTCTCCAAGAAGCCTTACAGCCTGACCGGCGACAGTGGCGTCTACACTTGTGACGCCCTGATCATCGCCACCGGTGCCAGTGCTCGTTACCTGGGCCTGCCATCGGAAGAAGCGTTCATGGGCAAGGGGGTTTCGGCCTGCGCTACCTGCGACGGTTTCTTCTACCGCAACAAGCCGGTCGCTGTGGTCGGTGGTGGTAACACTGCTGTGGAGGAGGCGCTGTACCTGGCCAACATCGCCAGCACTGTGACCCTGGTTCACCGTCGCGAGACCTTCCGCGCCGAGAAGATCCTGATCGACAAGCTGCATGCCCGTGTGGCAGAAGGCAAGATCATCCTCAAGCTCAACGCCACCCTGGATGAAGTCCTGGGCGACAACATGGGCGTGACCGGTGCGCGCCTGAAGAACAACGATGGCAGCTTCGACGAATTGAAAGTAGATGGCGTGTTCATTGCCATCGGCCATACTCCGAACACTTCGTTGTTCGAGGGCGTGCTGGAAGCCAAAGACGGTTACCTGGTGGTGCAGGGCGGCCGTGAAGGCAATGCGACTGCGACCAACATCGAAGGTATCTTTGCTGCCGGTGACGTGGCTGACCATGTCTACCGCCAGGCCATCACCTCGGCCGGCGCCGGTTGCATGGCGGCCCTGGATGCCGAGCGCTACCTCGATGGTTTGAAGGACGCTTCGTTCTAAACAACGCTGCAAAAAAATGTGGGAGGGGGCTTGCTCCCGATAGCGGTGTGTCAGCCAACTAATACTTGGCTGAAACCTGCTATCGGGAGCAAGCCCCCTCCCACATTTGGATATGTATTTGACTCAGGATTTGCGAGCCAGGGGCTGCGCGGCAAATTTTACCCCATCCAACCCATGGGCAATCAACGCCCGAATATTGCCATGGTCACTGCCCTCAGGCGTCGCCACCACCGACCGGTAATGCTCGCCAAACGCCAGCAACGCTTCCTGATCGCTCAAGCCTTCCAGTAAGGCCAGACCCAGGGTCTTGCACGACCCTTCGTTTTGTCCGGCTGCGTTTTCCACATCGCCATTGGTGAACGCTTGTGGCTGGTAGTCGTAACCGTCGGCGATAAAGGCCAGGGTGTCGGCAAAGACGTGTTCGCCACTGTTGAGGCTGGCGCGCAGGGTGTTCAGATCAGTCATGGGGTTTTCCTTTGGCGAACGCGGCCTGTTGGTCGGCGTTGGCTTCTTGCTGGTATTGGGCTTTCCACTTGGCGTACGGCATGCCGTACACCACTTCACGGGCGTCATCGAGGCTGACCTCGATCTGGCGCTCATCGGCCTCGGCCTTGTACCACTTGGACAGGCAGTTGCGGCAGAAGCCGGCCAGGTTCATCAGGTCGATGTTCTGTACATCCTTTCGGCTGTCCAGGTGGGCCACCAGCCGGCGAAAGGCGGCGGCTTCGAGTTCGAGGCGTTGTTGGTCGTTCATAGGGCTCACTTAGTATCAGCGGCTGGCGGCTAGAGTGATCGAAACCGACTCGGCAAAGCGCAGCGCGTGGGGCTTGTCGACTTCCACCTCGGCGTACAACACCGATTCGTTGCTCATCACCAGGTCCAGCAATTCCTGGGTCAGGCGCTCCAGCAGGGCGAAGCGGTTGCCTTCCACATGGGCGATGATCGCCTTGGTGATGGTGCGGTAGTTCAAGGCGTGGTCGATATCGTTGTCGCGCACGGCGTCCTGGGCGGCATACAGGATGGTCAGGTTGATCAGCACATCCTGCTTGTTGAGGATTTCGTCCTCGTTGATGCCAATAAAAGTGCGCAGGCACAGGTCTTTGACCCGGATACGCGCCATGCCTGGTTGAAGTTGTGGCATTGCTACTTGCTCCGTCCAATCAATTGCAGGAACTCCATGCGCGTGGTGTTCGATTCGCGGAAGGCGCCGAGCATCACTGAGGTGTTCATGGTTGAATTCTGTTTCTCTACGCCGCGCATCATCATGCACATGTGCTTGGCTTCGATCACCACCGCCACGCCGGCGGCCTGGGTTACGTCCTGGATGGCGTCGGCGATTTGCCGCGTAAGGTTTTCCTGGATCTGCAGGCGCCGGGCAAACATGTCGACGATGCGCGCCAGTTTAGACAGGCCCAGCACCTTGCCGGTCGGAATATAGGCCACGTGCGCCTTGCCGATAAAGGGCAGCAGGTGATGCTCGCACAACGAGTACAACTCGATGTCCTTGAGGATCACCATCTCGTCATTGTCGGAGGCGAACAGCGCGCCGTTGACGATTTCTTCCAGGTTCTGCGCGTAGCCATGACACAGGTACTGCATGGCCTTGGCGGCACGCTTGGGCGTGTCGAGCAGGCCCTCGCGCTCTGGGTCTTCGCCCAGGCCCTTGAGGATTTCGCGGTAGTGGTGGGGCAGGGAAAGGGTCATACAACATCCTCGCAAACGGCTTACTTGATATGCCGCCCGCCGTTGACGGTCAGGGTGGTACCGGTGACATAGGGGTTGTCCAGCAGGTAACGCACGCTCTGGTAGATCACCTCAGGCCCGGGCTCGATGCCCAGGGCCGACTTGGCCAGGACCTTGGCGCGATAGGCCGCGTCGTCGCCTTCGTTGAACATCACCATGGCCGGCGCGATACCGTTGACCTTGATCAGCGGCGCGAACTGCGCGGCAAACGATAGCGTGAGGCTGTCGAGGCCGGCCTTGGTGGCGCAATAGGCGATGTGCTGACGGCTGCCCTTGCGCACCACGTCATCGCTGATGTGCACAATATCGGCAGGTGTCGAGCGTTGCAGCAAGGGTGAACAATGCAGGTTGATCAGGTACGGCGCAAGCATGTGTACGCTGAACATATCGATAAACGCGCGGCTTTCGTCGCCCGCTGTTTCTGCGACCCAGGCCGAAGCATTGTGGATGATCGCACGCAGGCTTTGGGTATGGGTTTGCAACTGCGCGATGAAGGCAAGAATCCCGGCTTCGCTGGAAAAGTCGGCAAATACGCCGATGGCCCCTCGTTCACGTAGCGCCTGCACACCTGGGCGTTCGCTGCGGTAACTGAAAATCACCGAGTAGCCATCATCCAACAGGCGCTCAGCACAATGCAGGCCGACGCGCTGGCCGGCACCGGTGATCAGGATCGGTGCGTGGGTTGCAATCATGGGAGGCTCAAGTCGCTGGCAGACGCAAACTATACCAGCGACCCGGCCCCTGTGCTCATACGGCGGCTTCGGTGACTTTGCGCGGTGGCGAGGGGTGCAGCCAGTTCGCCAACAGATGCGTCGAGAGCGGAATAAAGAGGTAAACCATCAGCGGCGTCAGGGCGGCGGTGCTGACCAGTACACGGCTGAACAGGTCCAACTCGCCAAGCAGCGGGCCGAGACCGAAGTTGAACAACAATGACACCGGGAAGAACGCCAGCCAAATCGCGACCGCCTGTTTCCAGCGCGGCGGGCGTGCCCCTACGGCACCAAACCAGCCATCGATACCGCTGACACGACGCTCGCAAGGGTTGGCAAACAGCTCGCTACCGCGACTCAGCCAGGCGCTGCGCGAGGCTGAAAATTCCCAGGCGTGCAGGGTTTTCTCATCGGCGAAGCGGAAGATGATCTGGAACTCATCATCATGGGGTGGCGGGGCGAGTACGCCGGAACCCAGGTAACCCGGGAAGTCAGTGGCCAATTGCTCGCCTTCGCGCAGCCAAGCCATCAATTCTTCGTAGCGACCTTTGGCGACGCGGCGCGCAACCATCAACGTGACGGGTGAGGTAGACATGGTGTATCTCCAGGTATCGAGTGCGCTGGGCCGGGTAAGCGGCGCACGAACGAGGCTGCGGGGTGCTGCAGCGACGTAAAAAACAGGCAAGGATTATTCCTGTTTTGCCGAAATACGCCAGAAACTTCGGATGGATCGCCGTAGATCTTGAATCATGGGCATCAATGGGCGTTAAATAGGATCCAAATCCATATGGATATTGCTGACAGCTGATGTCCCAAATCATAGCTCCGTCTCTTGAAGCATCACCTGATAGTCACGCTGACGCCGAAGTGCTGTTTCCAATTCGTGAAGTGGCAAGACTTACAGGCGTTAACCCGGTGACTTTACGTGCCTGGGAGCGTCGCTATGGCTTGATTCAACCCACTCGCACCGAAAGTGGGCATCGGCTGTACTCAAGCACCGATATCGACACGGTTCATCGCATTCTTGACTGGATCGAACGCGGCGTAGCGGTGAGCAAAGTGGGCAAGATCCTGGCGCGTGATCAACGGCCCGGCGAGCTGGCCACGGCGTCACGCAGCGATATCGAACTGGAATGGCAGCAGTGGCAGGCGCAACTGCGGGTGGCCATCAGCGCTTTTGATGATCGTGAACTGGGGCAGTTGTACGGACAAATCTTCAGCGCTTATTCAACCACCGTCGTATTTCAGGACATCATGATGCCCCTCTGGCAGCAACTGCTGCGTCACCAGGGGCGTTTTGGCCAAGCCAGCGAATGGCTGTTTTTCGACAACTTCCTGCGTGCGCGCACCGCTCAACGGCTGCAATTGGCGTGCGCTTCACCGGCACCGAGGGTGTTGCTGGCCGCCATTGCCGGCGAGTGTCGTGAGCTGGAACTGTTGGTCGCGGGTTTATTGATATCCAGCGACAAGCTCGCGGTAAAAGTCCTGGGTGTTGGCCAACCGCTCGATGAGTTGACGCTGGTCTGCGAGAGAACTCGGCCACAAGCCCTGGTGCTGTTTTCCAACCATTCTCCCGGTGCAGAACTGCCTTCGCGGCTCAGTCGCCTGGCATTGACGCTCAATTGCCCGTTGCTGTTGGCTGGCGATGCCTCGGACCTCGCCGAGCACAGCCTGGCAGGCTCATCGATAGGTTGCCTGGGCAATGACGGACGTTTGATGCAGCGCCGCTTGCAGCAGTTTCTCAGCGGTCGCCTGGATACCTGAACTCAGGCGTGCACATGGGGATGAACCAGGCGGTGCTGGTGCAGAATGAACTGGCGCAGGCGCTCGGTCTCATCTGCATCACTCTGGTTCAGTCGGTAAGCGAACAGGCCTCGGGCAGTTTCCCGCTCCAGCGTGCCGCGAAGCACGATACGTTCGTAGCCGGAAGGGCTGAACCACAGGGAAAAGGTCTTGGGCGGTTTTGCCCGGCCGCGCACTTCTACCAGTACACCCTTGAATGATATTTCGTGCACCCACAATGCACTGGGGTAGCCCTTGACGTTTTCCAACGCCACGGGCGCTTCAAGGGCCAGGCGCCACGGGCGGATCATCGGCCCGTCTTCGAAAATGCTCGGCACGCCCAGGCGCAGATGCACCGCATGAAACTCATCTTCCACCAAGCGCAGGGGGAAGGTAAGTTGCTGGTTGTCGAACTGCGCCTGGATGGTGACCTGGTCGTGAGCGGCCAGCCGCGTGAGCAAATCACGAATCTGCGCGCCGCCATTAACCGTCAGGCTCGACCACGCATCCCGCAGATTGAGCTGCGGGTTGTGCTGCATGTCCTGGATAAAGTCCAGTTCGTCCTGCGTCAAAAGCGTGTCGCGGTGCATTGATCTAGCTCAAGGCTGAGGCATTAAAGAGCCATTATCGCTCTAAAGACCGCGTTTTTTACAGTTTGTTAATTCCACTCGTCGCCTTGAGCGCCGCGAGCTCGTTTTTAAGCTCGGCCAACTGCGCTTCCAACTGGGCGACGCGTTGCTGCGCCTTGACTTGAGTGGTGACGTCTTTTTGCACACCGACGAAATACGTTTGCCTATCCGCCTCGTTGTACACCGTCGAAAGTGACAGCTCATTCCAGAAGTGAGTGCCGTCCTTGCGGTAGTTACGCAGGATCTCGCGACATGCGCCGCCGTTGTCGAGGGCTTCACGAATGGCCATCAGTGCCGGCTGGTCACGGTCACCGGACTGGAGGAAGCGGCAGTCCTGATAAAGGATCTCGTCCAGGGTGTAGCCGGTCAGGCGTTCGAACGCAGGGTTGACGTAGATCAGCGGTTTGTCCTTGCCCTCACGCTCGGCAACGACGATCCCATCGTTGGAGGCATTGACGACCATTTGCAGCAGCTTGGCGTTAATCATTGAGCGGTCCATGGCTTGTGTTTGACGGTGCAAGTTTAAGGCAAGTCTTGATTCTTGCACGCTGCGCGCTGAATTATCGGCACAGACTGCTAATATCCCAGGCTTTGACTCAACTACAGGATCAGATTGATGAAAGTCGCCATCCTTTCCGGCTCGGTCTACGGTACGGCTGAAGAAGTCGCTCGCCATGCGGAAAAAATCCTCAAGGACGCCGGTTTTGAAGCCTGGCACAACCCTCGCGCCAGCCTGGGCGAGGTGCAGGCGTTTGCTCCCGATGCGTTCCTTGCGGTGACCTCGACCACCGGCATGGGCGAGTTGCCCGATAATCTGCAACTGCTGTACTCAAGCATTCGCGACCAACTCCCCGCCGCCTGGCGCGGGCTGCCGGGCGCGGTCATCGGCCTGGGTGACGCCAGCTATGGCGATACGTTCTGCGGTGGCGGCGAGCAAATGCGCGAACTGTTCGGCGAGTTGGGCGTGCGTGAAGTGCTGCCGATGCTGCGCCTGGACGCCAGCGAAAGCGTGACCCCGGAAGCCGACGCCGAGCCTTGGCTGGCTGAACTGGTCGTCGCGCTGCGCGGTTGAGCGAAGGGGCGGCCGTTGTACTATTCTCTTGGCTGACTCGCTCAGTCATCAAGCTGGCTGCGAAGGCAACTCCTTGTGCCACGGCGTCTGACTAGACTGGCTCTCACTTAGACACAATAACAAGTGCGCCAAGGAGGACGTTGCCGTGAGCCTAGCCCCTGCATCATCGCCAGAAAACATCAAAGCCCAGGTCAGTGCTGCCGAATGGCAAACCCGCGTTGACCTGGCGGCCTGTTATCGCCTGGTGGCGATGCATGGTTGGGATGATCTGATCTTCACGCATATTTCCGCCAAGGTGCCGGGCACGGAAGATTTCCTGATCAACCCTTATGGGCTGATGTTCCACGAAATCACGGCCTCAAGCCTGGTCAAGGTTGACCAGGCCGGCAACAAGCAAATGGACAGCCCCTACGAGATCAACCCCGCGGGCTATACCATCCACAGCGCCATCCACGAAGTGCGTCATGACGTGACCTGCGTGTTGCATACCCACACCGCTGCCGGTGTAGCGGTTTGCGCACAAAAGCAAGGCGTATTGCCCATCAGTCAGCAGTCGCTGTTTGTGCTGTCCAGCCTCGGCTATCACGCCTACGAAGGCGTAGCGCTGAACCACGAGGAAAAAGCCCGTTTGCAGGCGGACCTGGGGCAAAACAATTTCCTCATGCTGCATAACCACGGCTTGCTGACCTGTGCTGGCACTATCGCCGATACCTTCCTGATGATGTTCATCTTCCAGCGCGCCTGCGAGATCCAGGTGCTGGCGCAAAACGGCGCAGCGCAGCTGATTGCCATCGAGCCGCAAATCCTGGCTGGCGCCACGGCGATGGTGGCGGCTGTCACAAAAAGCGCCCAAGGTATGGGAGGTGCGCTGGCCTGGCCGGCGCTGCTGCGCAAATTGGACCACCAGAACCCCGGGTATAAAAGCTGATGCCACTCGCCGAGATACCGCTCAGAGCCTGGCGCAAACGCGGCCAGGACTTCGTCTTTCGTGGCCGTACCCTGCGTTACTGGGTGGCCGGGCAGGGCACGCCTCTGCTGCTTATTCATGGCTTCCCCACCGCCAGTTGGGATTGGCATTACCTGTGGCAGCCCCTGGCCCAGCGCAATCTGGTGATTGCCTGCGACATGCTCGGTTTTGGTGACTCGGCCAAGCCCCTGAACCACGACTATTGCCTGTTGGAGCAAGCCGACTTGCAACAGGCGTTGCTTGAACACCTGGGAGTGGAGCAGCCGGTGCATGTGTTGGCCCATGACTATGGCGACAGTGTCGCCCAGGAGTTACTTGCCCGGCATTACGAAGGCCGCTTCCAGATGGCCAGTTGCGTATTTCTCAACGGCGGGCTGTTCCCGGAAACCCACCGTCCCACCCTGGTGCAAAAGTTATTGCTCAGCCCGTTGGGCTGGATGATCGGCCGGGCTTATGGGCGCAATGCCCTGGCCAGCAGTTTCAGCCAGATATTCGGCCCGCGAACGCGGCCCAGTGAAAGCGCTCTGGATGATTTCTGGAGTCTGATCAGTTGCAACGACGGGCCGCGTATCCTGCACAAACTGATCGCCTACATTCCCCAGCGTCGACGCCTGCGTGATCGCTGGGTGGCCGCCATGCAGCACGGCAGCGTGCCGATGCGGGTGATCGACGGCGAGGTGGACCCGATTTCCGGCGGCCATATGGTCGAGCGCTTTGAGCAACTGGTGCCCCACGCCGACACGGTATTGCTGGCCGATATCGGCCATTACCCGCAGATCGAGGCGCCGGTGCAGGTGCTCAGGCATTACCAGGCCTTTCGTGATCGCATCGGCCAGCCTTCGCCGCAAGCGGTCTATTCCTGAGCCTGGCTTCTCCAGCGGGTATCATCCTGCTGCCTTATCGAGCACCATTCAGCCTCGGCCGTCTTTATTGTGACCAAAGGCGCTGTGCGTGACACTCTGCCTATTCCCATTGTCGCCAGCGGAGTTCGGTATGAGTGAATCAGTGCAGTTCCAGGATAAGGTCGTGATCGTCACCGGTGCCGGCGGTGGCCTGGGCCGTGCTCATGCATTGCTGTTCGCCAGGCACGGAGCCAAAGTGCTGGTCAATGACCTGGGTGGCTCCACCCAGGGCGAGGGCGCCAACGCCTCGGCGGCCGACCGGGTGGTAGCAGAGATTCGCGCGGCAGGCGGCATTGCCGAGGCCAACCATGATTCGGTCACCGACGGTGACAAGATCGTACAGAACGCTCTGGATGTCTTCGGCCGGATCGACGTGGTAGTCAACAACGCCGGGATCCTGCGCGACAAGACTTTCCACAAGATGGACGACGGCGACTGGGATCTGGTTTACCGGGTGCATGTCGAAGGCGCCTACAAGGTTACGCGCGCTGCCTGGCCCCATCTGCGCGAGCAAGGTTATGGCCGGGTGATCTTCACCGCCTCCACGTCAGGCATCTACGGCAACTTCGGCCAGTCCAACTACGGCATGGCCAAGCTGGGCCTGTATGGGTTGACCCGCACCCTGGCGCTGGAAGGGCGCAAGAACAATATCCTGGTCAACGCCATCGCCCCTACCGGCGGTACGCGCATGACCGAAGGGCTGATCCCGCCCCAGGTATTCGAGCGGCTCAAGCCGGAACTGGTCAGCCCGTTGGTGGTGTATTTGGGCAGTGAAGCCTGCCAGGAAACTTCAGGGTTGTTCGAAGTGGGTGGCGGCTGGATCGGCAAGACCCGTTGGGAGCGCAGCCTGGGGGTGGGGTTTGATCCCGAAGCGGGCTTCTCGCCGGACGACGTGGCGGCGCATTGGCAGCAGATCTGTGATTTCGAAGGGGCTGCACATCCCAAGGACAACATTGAGGCATTGAAGGAGATGATGGCCAACTTGCAGAAGTTCAGCCTCTGATCATTGCCGGAACATCACTGAATCTCGCGGGGCGTCGATGACGCCCCGTTTCATTTCAGGCATAAAAAAGGCCGCTGCATAAGCAGCGGCCGAAGTAAGACGTTGGATCAAGGAGCGACAAATCAACGTCAGTGAACACCGGTAACAGACTGAATACGGGATCAATCCGTTGTAAATCTGCTGTTCTCCCCAAGCAGGGAGCGGGCCATTTGCCCTGAAAGCGAGGTAAGAATAGTCGCTTGTAACAAAATGAGTAATAGCAGTTCAGGACAAGGACTGTTACCAATTACGCAACAGTTGTGCGGCGTTCATCGACTCTTCTGATAACCCTCTATCCACCTCATTCATGCGCCATCTTCACGCCACAGGCGGTGGCCAAGGCGACGACGCTGGGCTTGATGGCCTAGGCGCGTAATGCCTGGCGGTATTCGCCCGGGGTGGCCCCCAAGGCCTGGCGAAAGCGCTGGTTGAAATGGCTGGCGCTGGAAAAACCGCACCTCAAAGCCACTTCACCCAGGGGCAGCGTGCTGCTGCGCAGCAGGGTCTTCGCCCGCGCCAGACGGCGTGCCAGCAGGTACTGATGGGGCGGCACGCCGAAACTCTGACGGAACATCCGGGCGAAATGGTATTCCGACAGCGCGCACATCGATGCCAACTGGCCGAGGCTGATGGAGTCTTCGACATGGTGGTCGATGTACTCCACCAGACGCCGCCGTTGGTGCGCCGCCAGCCCGCCTTTGAGGCGCAGGCCCTCGCGTACGCCGACCTGGTTGAGCAGGGTGTGGCTGAGCAACTCATGGGCCAGGCTGCTGGTCAGCAAGCACTCTGCGGGTTCGAGCCAGTTGAGGCTAATCAGCTGGTGAAAGCGCCGGGCCTGGCGGGCGTCTTCAAGGAAGGTCGTCTCACGCAACTGCAATTCCCGCGGCTCGCGGTCCAGCAGAGTGACGCAGCCGAGGGCAAATTGCTCCGGGCTGAAATACACGTGGGCCAGGCGAATCTCGCCATTGATCACCCACGCCGACTGGTGCTCGGCCGGCAGAATGCACAATTTGTCGGGGCCGCCCTTGGTACCCGGCCGGTCGCGACGAAAGGTGCCCGTGCCGCCGCCGATATAGCAGGACAAGGTGTGATGGCTGGGCGCCTGATAGTCCTGGGCATCGTGGTGGTTGCTCCACACGGCCGCAGACAAACCGTCACCGAGCTCGGCGCAGGCTTCCAGGCGTGCGTGGGGCGAGCGGTTGAGGGATTGAAAGACGTGCAGCGATTCCAGCTCTGGCATGGTGTGTTCTCCGACGCCTTGCATCCTACTCCCGGCGGCGAGCGCTGTGAGCCCGTCACCCGACAAAAGCGCAAGAATGTGCAAGAACCTCAGGGCGATTAACCGCAACACTGTGGCTCAATCGTCGGAGCCTGCTATGAACCTCTTCTTGTACTTACTCACGGTGCTGATTTGGGGTACCACCTGGATCGCGCTCAAATGGCAACTGGGCGTGGTGGCGATTCCCGTGTCGATTGTCTATCGCTTCGGCCTGGCGGCGCTGGTGCTGTTCGCGCTGTTGCTGCTCAGCCGCAAATTGCAGGTGATGAACCGCCGCGGGCACCTGATTTGCCTGGCCCAAGGGCTGTGCCTTTTCTGCGTCAACTTCATGTGCTTTCTCACCGCCAGCCAGTGGATCCCCAGTGGCCTGGTCGCCGTGGTGTTTTCCACGGCGACCTTGTGGAATGCCCTGAATGCCCGGGTGTTTTTCGGCCAGCGGGTTGCACGTAACGTATTGACGGGCGGCGCGCTGGGGCTGCTGGGCCTGGGCTTTCTGTTCTGGCCGGAACTGGCCGGGCATACCGCCAGCCCGCAGACCTTGCTCGGGCTGGGCCTGGCGCTGCTGGGAACGCTGTGTTTTTCGGCGGGCAATATGCTGTCGAGCCTGCAACAGAAGGCCGGGCTCAAACCGTTGACCACCAATGCCTGGGGCATGGCCTATGGGGCAGCCATGTTGGCGACCTATTGCGCAGTGCGTGGCATTCCCTTCGAGATGGACTGGAGCGCACGGTATATCGGTGCACTGTGGTACCTGGTGATCCCGGGCTCGGTAATTGGGTTTACCGCCTACCTCACCCTGGTCGGCCGCATGGGGCCGGAAAAAGCGGCATATTGCACCGTGCTGTTTCCGGTGGTGGCGTTGAATGTGTCTGCATTCGCCGAGGGCTACCAGTGGACGGCGCCGGCGTTGGTGGGGCTGGTGCTGGTGATGTTGGGGAATGTATTGGTGTTTCGTAAACCCAAACCGGTAAACCCGGTTTTCCAAGCGAAACACATTTAACCGAGTTGCCTGGTCTATTTCAGGCCCAGGCGCTTGGCCATGCGCCCAAGGTTGGCGCGGTCCAGGCCCAGTTCGCGGGCGGCGCCGGCCCAGTTGTGCTGATGACGTTCCAGACAGGCGCTGATGATCTGGCGCTGATAGTGCTCGGTGGCCTGGCGCAGGTCGCCAGTGGCGATGGGCGCGGCTTGCACTGGTACTTCAATCACCGCTGCACTGACGTCAGGCAAGTCCAGGTCCTGGGCGCTCAGGCTGAGAATCTTCGGGCGTTCGCGACAGTTGCCCAAGGCTTTGAGCGCGCTACGTCCGATCAGGTGTTCCAGTTCGCGCACATTGCCCGGCCAGTTGTAAGCCAGCAGCGCCGCCTGGGCGTCACTGGTCAGGCGCAAGCTACCCAGGCCCATGCGCGACCGGTTCTGTTCGAGGAAAAAGCCTGCCAATAGCAGCACATCCCGTCCGCGCTCACGCAGCGCCGGCACTTGCAGCGGGTACACGCTCAGGCGATGGTAGAAATCGGCGCGGTAGCGGCTATTGCGCACCTCTTCGGCAAGGTCGCGGTTGGTGGCGGCAATCAGGCGCACGTCCACCTGGTGTTCCTTGTCCGAGCCCAGGCGCTGCAACTGGCCGCTTTGCAATACGCGCAGCAGCTTGGCCTGCACGCTCAATGACAGTTCACCCACTTCGTCCAGAAACAACGTGCCGCCGTTGGCCAGTTCGAATTTGCCCCGTCGCTCATTCAACGCGCCGGTGAAAGCACCGCGCACATGGCCGAACAGCTCGCTCTCTACCAGGGTTTCCGGTAGCGCGGCGCAATTGAGGCTGATCATCGGCTTGTCGGCACGCGATGACGCGGCATGGATCGCCTGGGCCACCAGTTCCTTGCCGACCCCGGTTTCGCCGGTGATCAGCACGGTCAGGTCGCTGCCGCCCACCAGCTTGATTTCCTCGACCAGCCGTTTGTGCGCTTTGCTCTGGCCGATCATTTCCTTGTGCTGCTGACCGCTGGCCTGGCGATAGATTTCGGCGCGCTGGTGCTCGTCCTCGGCCCGTAGCGCCAGGCGCTCAATGCGTTCAGCCACATTGACCGTGGCCGCGGCCAGGCTGGCGAAGGCTTGCAGCGCGTCCAGTTCGACCCGTTCAAAGCGTTCGTTGTCGAGGGCGTCAAGGGTCAGCAGGCCCCAGGGCTGGTCGTCGATAAACAGCGGGCAGCCCATGCAGTCGTGGACTTCAAGGTGGCCGTGCAAGCCAGCGACCAAGCCGTCATAGGGGTCGGGCAATTGGCTGTCGCTGTCGAAGCGGGTAGGGCCGGGGCTGCTGAGCAATATTTCAAAGCGCGGGTGTTCGCTGATCTTGAAACGGCGGCCCAGGGTATCGGCGCTCAAGCCATCCACCGCCAGCGGCACCAGCCATTCGCCATCCAGGCGCAGCAGCGCGGCGGCATCACACGGCAGCAGGGCGCGCATGGCTTGCAGCAGGCGGCGGTAGCGCTCGCCTTCGGGCAATTCGCGGGACAGGTCGGCGACCAGCGGCAGCAGGGCGGTGAGCAGCGATTTTGCAGTCATAATGACTCCTTGTAGTCGATATGACTATAAAGCGTAAGAAGTCATATTGACTACAAAATACTTAAGATGTTGAAAATTAAGGATTTATTAGTTGGCACGAATACTGACTGCCTAAAGGTAATGAGTAAAAAGACCCAGGAGTCTGCCATGCTAAGTGCCCAAGACCGTGCCATCGTCAAATCCACTGTGCCCCTGCTGGAAAGCGGCGGCGAAGCCCTGATTACCCACTTCTACCGCATGATGCTGTCCGAGTATCCCGAAGTCCGCCCGCTGTTCAACCAGGCCCACCAGGCCAGCGGCGACCAGCCCCGGGCCCTGGCCAATGGCGTGCTGATGTATGCGCGGCATATCGACCAGTTGGACCAGTTGGGTGACCTGGTGGCCAAGATCATCAACAAGCACGTGGCCTTGCAGATCCTGCCGGAGCATTACCCGATTGTGGGTGCCTGCTTGCTGCGGGCTATTTCCGAAGTGCTGGGCAGCGAGATTGCCACCCCTGAGGTGATGAGTGCCTGGGGCGCGGCCTACGGCCAGTTGGCGGACATTTTGATCGGTGCCGAAGCGGCCATCTACGACGAAAAAGCCCAGGCGCCCGGCGGCTGGCGGGGGGCGCGACCATTCCTGTTGGTCAAGCGTGTGGAGGAGAGTGACGAGATCATCTCCTTCTATTTCGCCCCAGTGGACAATGGCCCGATCCTGGCTGCCGAGCCCGGCCAGTACATCGGCCTGAAGTTGGTCCTCGACGGCGAAGAGGTGCGTCGCAACTATTCCCTGTCGGCCCTCACCGATACCGGCATGTACCGCATCAGCGTCAAGCGCGAAGCCGGCGGGCGAGTGTCCAACTACCTGCATGACCAGATGCACGTTGGCGCAACGGTTGACCTGTTTCCACCGTCGGGCGAGTTCACCCTGGCTGCCAGCGATAAGCCGCTGGTGCTGATCAGCGGCGGGGTGGGCATTACGCCAACCCTGCCGATGCTCGAAGCAGCCCTGGCGAGCGAGCGGCCGGTGCACTTTATTCACTGTGCGCGTAATGGCGGGGTGCATGCGTTCCGTGACTGGGTGGACACCCTGGCGGCCAAGCACCCGCAGCTCAAGCGCTTCTACTGCTACGCCGAGGATGACGGTATCAGCCCGGCGGCGGACAAGATCGGGATGCTCAATCAGGAGCAACTGGCGGCCTGGTTGCCCGAAGACCGTGATATCGATGCGTACTTCCTGGGGCCCAAGGGCTTCATGGCGGCGATCAAGCGTCACCTCAAGGCCCTGGGTGTGCCGGATAAGCAGGCTCGCTATGAGTTCTTCGGCCCGGCGGCGGCGCTTGAATAGATTTTAGCCCATTGACCGTATCGGCATCATCGCGGGCAAGCCCGGCTCCCACATTGGAATGCGTTCTCTGTGGGAGCCGGGCTTGCCCGTGGTGGCGTCCGCATAATCACTACATTTACCATGATTAATCCGCTGTTAACCCCTCTCTGTTTTAACCACTGCCTGTGTGTAAACTTGTTGCCATCAGGCACAACCATAATCAGAGAAAGGGAAAGACGGGGATGATTGACGACATGCGTTTGGGCAGGGAGCGGCGCTTTCTGGTGTTGCTGGGCATTATCTGCCTGGCGCTGATTGGCGGCGCGCTGTACATGCAAGTGGTGCTGGGCGAAGCGCCGTGCCCGCTGTGTATCCTGCAACGCTATGCCTTGCTGCTGATTGCGGTCTTCGCGTTTATCGGTGCCGCCATGCGCACCAAAGGCGCGGTGACCTTCTTTGAAGGGTTGGTGGTGCTCAGCGCCTTGGGTGGCGTGGCGGCCGCCGGCCATCATGTGTACACCCAGTTCTTTCCTCAGGTCAGCTGCGGCATCGATGTGTTGCAACCGATCGTCGATGATCTGCCCCTGGCCAAAGTGTTTCCCCTGGGATTCCAGGTCGATGGTTTCTGCAGCACCCCCTACCCGCCGATCCTCGGCCTGTCCCTGGCCCAATGGGCGCTGGTGGCGTTCGTGCTGACAGTGATCCTGGTACCCCTGTGTATCTACCGCAACCGTCATCCCAAAGCCTGACCCCTCGCAGCGACAAAACGCTCCGGCCTTCTTGAGTAGGCCGGAGCGTTTTGGTTTGTAGGGATTTGTGATAGCGCTGTGACGAGGGGCAACTTAAGGTGTGCGCAGCGTGCGACATGTTGTCACACGGACGCTGTCGCAGGACGTTTCTGACCCGCCGAATCGACCCTTAAATTTGCACCCTGCGCACAAATTGTGCTGTCAGTTCATGGGCCTGGCCGTGCCGTGACGGGCGCGAGTCTGGAGAGCTTGATGGATCTGCGAATCCCTTGGTTTATGGGCACTTGCATCCATTGGTCATGCCCTTACAGGCTGTAAGGGAAGTGGCAATCTGCCCAATAACACGGCAATTTTTGTGGTTTTTGTTGAGAATCGAACGCGATAAGATCGCGAATCTTTGCAACTTTGGTGAAGGATTGTTGCTGGAATCGATAAAAATTATTTCTTTATAAGACATGGTTTATACATCGCTAGCTAACTACAATCGCCCGCACTGAATGTCCGGTGCTGTTCAATATTTGAGCATTGGAGCGGTCGAGGAGCAGATGGAAGGCTCTGTGCGACCCCAGGTTCCGGCAGCCTTTCAACTATCCGCACCAAATGGAATTGGTCTGTAACAAGGCCTTTAGCCACGAAATCGAATAAGAACTCACTGCAGGTCCGTGAAACGTACAGTTATGACGTGTCGGGCAGGCTCTTATTCAATCGAAGAGAAATGCCAACCCTTGGCAGGGTGAAGTGTTGGCGATCAAAACCCAACTGCATTGCGCAAGCTGCTTTAGAGGTCGTGAGATGAGTAAAAACAGGTACCCCCGATTACTAGGCTTTTTGCCGCTGCTTGGCATGTTTTTAATGCTGGGAGGCTGCAAGTGGACCTTGCTCGACCCAAAAGGACAGGTCGGTCTGGATGAACGAAACCTGATCATCACCGCTACCCTGCTGATGTTGCTGGTTGTGGTTCCTGTGATCGTGATGACCTTCGCCTTCGCCTGGAAATACCGCGCGTCCAACACCAGCGCCACCTACGCGCCGAAGTGGTCGCACTCCACCAAGATCGAAATCGCGGTGTGGCTGGTCCCGATCCTCATCATTATCGCCCTGGGTTACATCACCTATAAGTCGACCCACGCTCTGGACCCGTACCGTCCACTGGAATCCGACGTGAAGCCTGTGAACATCCAAGTGGTCGCGCTGGATTGGAAGTGGCTGTTCATCTACCCGGACCTGGGTATCGCCACCGTCAACGAGATCCGCTTCCCGGAGCACACCCCGCTTAACTTCCGGATCACCTCCGACGCCGTGATGAACTCGTTCTTCATCCCTGCACTGGGTGGCCAGATCTACGCGATGGCAGGCATGCAGACCCGCCTGCACCTGATCGCCAACCAGAAAGCTGAAATGGAAGGCATCTCCGCCAACTACAGCGGCGCTGGCTTCACCGGCATGAAATTCAAAGCGATCTCGACAAGCCAGGAAGATTTCGACGCCTGGGTAGCTGCAGTCAAGGCCGCACCTAAACAGCTTGATCAAGCTGAATACGACGCCCTGACCAAACCAAGCCAGAACAACCCTGTCGCCTTGTACTCCGCGTATGAGCCGGACCTGTTTCAGAAAATCGTCGACAAGTACGAAGGTATGAAGCCAGGCAAGCCGGTCAAGCACGAGAAGAAAGAAGTGGCCGCGGTTGAAGGTTCTGATACAGGCGCGCATTCAACTGCTGGGGCAGAGGAGTAAACGATGTTTGGTAAATTAAGTTGGGACGCGGTCCCATTCCACGAGCCGATCGTGATGGTGACCATCGCCATGATCGCGCTGGGTGGTCTGGCACTGGTTGCGGGTATTACGTACTTCAAGAAGTGGTCCTACCTGTGGACCGAGTGGCTGACCTCGGTCGACCACAAGAAAATCGGCGTCATGTACGTCATCGTTGCCATGGTCATGCTGCTGCGTGGTTTTGCCGACGCCATCATGATGCGTACCCAGTTGGCCATGGCCACCGAGGGTTCGCCTGGCTACCTGCCACCTGAACACTATGACCAGATCTTCACCGCCCACGGTGTGATCATGATCATCTTCATGGCGATGCCATTCTTCACCGGCTTGATGAACCTTGCCTTGCCGCTGCAGATTGGTGCGCGTGACGTTGCCTACCCGTTCCTGAACTCCCTGAGCTTCTGGCTGCTGGTTTCCGGCGTGGTGCTGATCAACGTTTCCCTGGGCGTCGGCGAATTTGCCAAGACCGGTTGGGTTGCGTATCCGCCATTGTCGGGCTTGCAATACAGTCCGGGCGTGGGTGTGGACTACTACATCTGGGCCCTACAGTTATCAGGACTCGGGACGACATTGACGGGGGTCAACTTCCTGGCCACCGTCCTGAAAATGCGCGCCCCTGGCATGAAACTGATGGACATGCCGATCTTCACCTGGACCTGCACCTGGGCAAACGTGCTGATCGTGGCTTCGTTCCCGATCCTTGCCGCTACCATGGCGCTGCTGTCGCTTGACCGTTACCTGGATTTCCACATTTTCACCAATGAACTTGGTGGCAATCCAATGATGTACGTGAACCTGTTCTGGGCATGGGGTCACCCTGAGGTGTACATCCTGATCCTGCCAGCGTTCGGTATCTTCTCCGAAGTGATCTCGACCTTTACCGGCAAGCGCCTGTTCGGTCACCACTCGATGGTCTACGCATCGGGCGCGATCTCCGTACTGGGCTTCATGGTGTGGCTGCACCACTTCTTCACCATGGGCTCGGGGGCCAGCGTCAACGCCTTCTTCGGCCTGGCGACGATGCTGATTTCCATCCCGACGGGGGTGAAGCTATTCAACTGGCTGTTCACCATCTACCACGGTCGTCTGCGCATGACCAGCCAGGTCCTGTGGACCCTGGGCTTCATGGTGACCTTCGCCATTGGCGGCATGACCGGCGTACTGCTGGCCATCCCGGGTGCTGACTTCGTGTTGCACAACAGCCTGTTCGTGATCGCGCACTTCCACAACGTGATCATCGGTGGTGCGGTATTCGGCTACATCGCTGGTTTCAGCTTCTACTTCCCGAAAGCGTTCGGCTTCAAGCTGCACGAAGGCTGGGGCAAGGCTGCATTCTGGTTCTGGATCTCGGGCTTCTTCGTCGCGTTCATGCCGCTCTATGCACTGGGCTTCATGGGCATGACCCGTCGTCTGAACGCCACCACCAACCCTGAGTGGGTACCGTACCTGTACGTTGCCATGTTCGGTGCGGTGATGATCGCTGTGGGCATCGCCTGCCAGTTGATCCAGCTGTACGTCAGTGTGCGTGATCGCAAGAAGAACATGTGCGAGTCCGGCGACCCATGGAACGGCCACACCCTGGAATGGTCGACCTCGTCGCCGCCACCGTTCTACAACTTCGCTGTGATCCCGACTGCGAACACCATTGATGCCTTCACCGAAGCCAAGGAAGACGGTACTGCGTACCAGAAGCCCAAGCACTACGAGCCGATCCACATGCCAAACAACACCGCCACTGGCGTGGTGATGGGTGCGCTGTTGACCGTGTTCGGTTTCGCGATGATCTGGCACATCTGGTGGCTGGCAATCGCGAGCCTGGTGGGCACTATCGGTTACTTCATCATTCACGCTGCCCGTGATGATCAAGGCTACATGGTGCCGGTCGAAACGATCGAACGCATCGAAGCCGAGCAGCACGCTCGCCTGGTAGCCGAGAAGAAGATTCCGGCCAACCGTGTAGAAACCTCGTTGGAACAGGCTTAAACCATGTCGAACTTAGTGACCAATGCTGGACACGCCCATGTCGATGACCATGGGCACGATGACCATCACCACGACTCGGGGCCAATAACCGTCTACGGTTTCTGGCTCTACCTGATGACCGACTGCATCTTGTTTGCGTCGATCTTCGCGGTGTACGCGGTACTGGTAAACAACGTAGCGGGTGGCCCGTCGGGCCACGACATCTTCGAACTGCCTTACGTGCTCGGCGAAACCGCCTTGCTGTTGTTCAGTTCGATCACCTACGGCTTCGCCATGTTGGCCTTCTACAAAGGCAACAAGAAGGGCGTGCTGACCTGGCTGGGCCTGACCTTCCTGTTCGGCCTGGGCTTTATCGGCATGGAGATCAACGAGTTCCACCTGCTGATCTCCGAAGGCTACGGTCCTAGCCGTTCCGGTTTCCTGTCGGCGTTCTTCACGCTGGTCGGCACCCACGGTCTGCACGTAACCGCAGGTTTGCTGTGGATGGCGGTGATGATCTATCAGGTCAACAAACACGGCCTGACCAACACCAACAAGACCCGCCTGAGCTGCCTGAGCCTGTTCTGGCACTTCCTGGACGTGGTCTGGATCTGCGTATTCACCGTCGTTTACTTGATGGGGACTCTGTAATGGCTAATGCACACTCCCATGACAGCCACGATTCGAGCCACGGCAGCGTAAAGTCTTACGCTATCGGCTTCATCCTGTCGGTCATCCTGACCCTGATCCCGTTCGGCCTGGTGATGTACCCAACCTTGCCGAAGTCGATCACCTTGATGATCGTCCTGGCGTTCGCGGTGATTCAGGTCCTGGTGCACCTGGTGTACTTCCTGCACCTGGATCGCTCCAAAGAGCAGCGCGAGAATGTGATCGCGTTTGTGTTCGCAGGCCTGGTGATCGTTCTGCTGGTTGGTCTGTCGCTGTGGATCATGTTCAGCATCCACACCTACATGATGGCGAAGTGAGGTAAGACCCGATGTCGCTTAAGCACTTTATCCAAATCACCAAACCGGGGATCATTTTCGGTAACGTGCTTTCTGTGGCGGGCGGTTTCTTCCTGGCCTCCAAGGGACATGTCGATCTGGCCATCTTCCTGGCTGCGATGATCGGTACGTCCCTGGTGGTTGCTTCCGGATGCGTGTTCAACAACTGCATCGACCGTGACATCGACATCAAGATGGAACGCACCAAGAATCGAGTGCTGGTCCAGGGGCTTATTTCCCTGAAGCTGGCGCTGATCTTCGCGACCATCCTGGGTGTTGCGGGCGTAGTGTTGTTGTACAAGGTGGCCAACCCGTTGGCGGCGCTGTTTGCCGTGATCGGTTTTGTCATCTATGTCGGCCTCTACAGCCTGTACCTCAAGCGCAAGTCGGTTCACGGCACGCTGGTGGGCAGCCTGTCGGGGGCGATGCCGCCGGTGATTGGTTATGTGGCTGTAACCAATAGCTTCGACATGGCCGCGCTGGTGCTGCTGGTGATGTTCAGCCTGTGGCAGATGCCGCATTCCTACGCCATCGCGATTTTCCGCTTCAATGACTACCTGGCTGCGTCGATTCCGGTATTGCCGGTCAAGCGTGGTATCCAGGTGGCCAAGAAACACATCCTGCTCTACATCCTGGCCTTCCTCGTGGCGACCTTGATGTTGACCTTCAGTGGCTACGCCGGCATGAGCTACCTCGCCGTAGCCGCCGCCATGGGCATGTACTGGTTGTACATGGCCTGGACCGGTTACAAGGCGGTGGACGACACCGTCTGGGCGCGCAAGCTCTTCGTGTTCTCGATCTTCACCATCACCGCGCTCAGCGTGATGATGTCCCTGGATTTCCAGGTACCGAAAGAGCTGTTGCTGACCTACGCGCACTGAGTGGTCTTGCAGTAAAAAAGCCCCGCCTTCGAAAGACGCGCGGGGTTTTTTATTGAGCGCTGCGCTAAACCGGATACGCTGCGTTATCGTTGACGTTTTTCGTGAGCAAGGGCTAGCCGCCCGCCTCGCTCCTACACCCCAATTCTACAAATGCAGGAAGCAATGCAATGAGTAAAAAAGCCGTGATGGTCTTCAGTGGCGGGCAGGACTCGACCACCTGCCTGATCCAGGCATTGAAGCAGTATGACGAAGTGCACTGCATCACCTTCGATTATGGTCAGCGCCATGTGGCGGAAATCGAAGTGGCCCGCAAGTTGGCCAAGCAATTGGGCGCCACCGTGCACAAAGTGATGGATGTGTCGCTGCTCAATGAGCTGGCGATCAGCAGCCTCACCCGTGACAACATTCCGGTACCGACCGTTAACAGCTCAGGCGAAAGCCTGCCGAGCACTTTCGTGCCGGGCCGCAATATCCTGTTCTTGACCCTGGCTGCGATCTACGCCTACCAGGTCAAGGCCGAGGCCGTGATTACCGGTGTGTGCGAAACCGACTTCTCGGGCTACCCCGATTGCCGTGACGAGTTCGTCAAGGCATTGAACCAGGCCCTCAAGCTGGGCATGGAATACGACGTGAGCCTCGACACCCCGTTGATGTGGCTGAACAAGGCCGAAACCTGGGCTCTGGCCGATTACCACAACCAACTGGAACTGGTGCGCGAGCAGACGCTGACCTGCTACAACGGCGTCATTGGCACCGGCTGCGGCAACTGCGATGCGTGCAACCTGCGTGCCCGGGGCTTGAATGACTACCTGCAAAACAAGGCGGATGTCATGCAGAGCCTGAAGCACAAGTTGCAACTGAAGTAACCGCATCCAAGGCCCGCCAGGCTCTACCTGATGTATGAAGTCCAAATGTGGGAGGGGGCTTGCTCCCGATAGCGGTGTCGAGGCAAATACATTCTTAGCTGACCCACCACCATCGGGAGCAAGCCCCCTCCCACATAGGTTTCATGTGTTGGCAGTGGTCAGGTAGCGCTTGAACAACGAGCGCGCCCCATAGGCAGGCAGGATGTTGAAGAACGCAAAACCGACTTTGATCGCAATCTGCACATAGATCATGCTCAGGATATCGCTGGTCTGCATGGCGCCGTAGAAGGCAATAAAGCAGAACAGAAAACTGTCGATGATCACCGCAAAGAAGGTGCTGAAGAAAATCCGCAGGTACAGGTACCTGGAGTTGGTCAGCTCTTTGATCTTGCACAGCAGATAGGAATTTATATTCTCCGAGACCAGGAACGACACCGAAGAGGCAACCAGCACCGACGACACCTGCAGGATCACGTCGTTATACGGCCCATCGAGTTTCCAGCCCGGCAGCCCCGGCAGGAACGTTGAGCCATACAACAGGATGATGATCATCGCGTTGCTGGCAAACGCAAACATAATGGCTCGCCGGGCCAGGCGCAGGCCGAAGTTCTCGTTCAGCAGATCCACAATCAAGAAGGTCAGCGGGTACAAAAAAGTCCCCGGCGTCACAATGATGCCCATGGATTCCAGGTAGATCGGTTTGGTCGCGGCGATGCTGGTGAAGATGTAAAACGTGAACAGCAACAGGTTCAGGATGATGTAGATCATCCACGAGTTTTCATTGCGGTCGTTAATGTCGTAGGCGGTGAGTGCTCCTGCTTGTGAATAGAACTTCTTGTAGAGGTTCTTGATTTCCAGCTTGTTGAAGTTGTCCATCATTTCGCTGTTGAGCACCTCACTGAGCTTGATTTTGACGACCTTGCCCGTGGCGATCACCATGATCACCGCCAGGCGCTTGTCATTTTCAAAGCCCAGCAACTTGTATTTGCTGTTTTCCACGGCGCCTTCAAAGGTTGTCATTGAAGCGCTCCTCAAGAATATCGCCGATGACGCACAAGCGGTCTGAGTTGCCGCAGGGTTCAAGGGTGATGAACAGCTTCTTGGTGGCGCGGTCGTACACCAGCTTTTCTTTATCGTCGCTCGATGCGCCTTTCTGCACGATCAGCAAGTCCCCCGGCTCATTGATGCCGGGAATCGCATGCTCCAGGCGAACGCCGATCAAGTTGCAGGAGTTGCCGAAGTAGTAAGTCAGTGGGTAAAGCGTGGCCAGTTCGCCGATGCGCTTGCCCAGGTTCTGCATCAGCAGGCTTTCCTTGAGCACAGGCACTGCCGCCGGGTTCTTGTTGCCCAGGGGGGAAACATTGCTTTCGATGACTTCCTTGGCTTCAAAGTTGACGGTCTCGATTTCTTCGTACGAAACGCCGAAGAAATCAGAGATCTTGCGAATGGTCGACTGTTGCACTTTGACGACCTTGCCTTCCAGGATGTTGTAGATGGTCGTCCTGGTCACGCCGGCGGCATTGCTTAACGAAAGCTGGGTTTCGCCACGACTTTTGATCAAGTACTTGATATTGCTCTTCAAGTGCTCGGTTTTTTCTCGTCTGTGTATCAAGTGCTCACCACTTCCATTTAGTCATCAGTCCATACCCGGCAGAACGTCTAGTTCCAGGCCCGCGGCAGCGCAAGTGTTGCATGGGCTCGCGTTGACAATAAAGTACTGAGTGCAGGGATACGTCCCGACGCTAAATCAGGCAACTGCTTTCTCGTCATACCGTTATATCCGACCTGTGCGAATCCCTCGCACTTCGACAAGGAGTAGTCACCATGGTCAGCTTCAGCCGTAGGTCCCTTCTCGCGCTTGGGGCGGCGTTACCTGTACTTGGCCAGCTGGATTGGGCGGTTGCCAGCCCGCTGCCGGCTCAATCCGACAAGGTACGGCTCAACTACAACGAAAGCCCCTACGGCCCTTCAGACGCCGCCCGTGAGGCGATGCAGCGAGCGATTGCAGCGTCTGGGCGCTATCCCTACCCGGACATGTACGCCTTGGCCGCGCAGTTTGCCCACCAGCAGGGGGTTGCCGAAGAAAACGTCGCGGTGTTTGCCGGCTCGATGGCGGCCCTGCGTTTTGCGGTGCTGGCGTTTACCAGCCAAACCCGTAGCCTGGTCATGGCGACACCGTCCTATGAACTTGTGCGTCAGGCGGCCGAGTCGATCAAGGCACCGGTGCATGAAGTGAACCTCGACGCCGGTCATGCCCATGATGTACCGGCCATGCTCGCGGCAGACCCACAGGCCGGCATGTTGTACCTGTGCAACCCCAACAACCCCACCGGCACCCTGACCCCTACTGAGGCCATCCGCCAAGCCTTGGCGAACAAACCCAAAGGCAGCGTGCTGGTGGTGGACGAGGCGTATATCGACTTCTGCGATGCACCCAGCTGTGTGAGTTGGGTCAACGACCACGACGATCTGTTGGTGCTGCGCACGTTCTCGAAAATCTACGGCATGGCCGGAGCGCGTCTGGGGCTGGCAATCGGTCATCCGGCGCTGCTGGAGCGGCTGGCGGTGTTCGGCGGTGACAACGTTCCGGCCGCTGCCAGCCTATTCGGCGCACGTGCCAGCCTGGAGGACGCCACGTTGGTGGGCCAACGCAAAGCGCTCAATGCCAGGTTGCGTGATGAGACAGTCGCCTGGCTCAAAGGCCGGGGCTTTAGCTGCACGGCTTCCCAGAGCAATTGCTTCATGATCGATGTAAAGCAACCAGCCGAGCAGGTGGTTGAGCGGCTGGCCGCACAGAATGTGCTGGTGGGGCGCGTATGGCAGAACTGGCCGCAATGGGTGCGGGTGACAGTGGGCAACCAGCAGGAGATGGAACGCTTTCGCGAGGTGTTTGCCGCGCAGATCGCGCGTGTTGGCTGAAACATTACCTGCAGCCAGCCAAGGCTGTGGCAAGGGAGCAAGCTCCCTCGCCACAGTGTGCTATCTCTTGAAAGTGATGTTTAGTCCAGCGGTGTTGCCGCGTTACTGCTGGGCAATGCTGTAGCCGGCAAACGCTGTCTGCTGCTGCAGCGCAGTAATCACACTTTTGCGGCTCAACGGCTGTTCATTACCGGCGTTATCCACAAAGCTTTCCACTTCCAGTTCGGCCTCGTCGCCTTCACCGACGAAGTTGAACCCCAGGAACTCGAATGCTTCGCGGTCCACGCTGAGCCTGGAGCGCGGTGTGCGCAGCGGCAGGGTGACGCTGATGCCATCCTTGCTGATCACGAACACCTCGGCTTCTTTCTTGGCACGTGCTGCCTTGCCCTTGCCGGCACTTGGGTTGCTGATGGCCTGGTGCGACTGGTTCAGCACCTTGAGGGCCAGGCCATAGACCAGTTCCTGAAACTGGGGATCGTCCTTGAAGCTGGACAGGATGCGGCTGATCGAGAACTTGCTGCTCAGGTCTTCGAGGGCGGCGTTATCGGCGGCTTCGGCGTCCTTCAATTGTTTGAGCTGGCCCATCAGGTCGTAGGCTTTGTCATCGTCGAAGGCGTCATGGGCCTGGCGGATGGCGATGCGCAGCTCGCGGATCTGGTCGCTTTCCTTGGAGGTATGAAACGCGTCCAGCACCATCTCGCTGATGATCTTGGCCGCTGGCACATGCTGTGAAAGATTGATGGCGTTTTCGTATTCGGCTTTGGCATGCAAGGCGGTTACGGATTCTTCGGCGGATTCTGCGGTGTAGGAATCAGGCATTAAAATTTCACTGCGTAGTAAACGGGGAGACAAAAACGTCGGGCATTTTCGGCGGGGTGGGGGATCAGGTCAAGACAGGTTCGGGCAGGTGACGTTATTGGTCCAGTTGCGCGAAGCACGCCTGGAGAATATCCAGGCCCTCCTCCAGCACCCAAGGCTCGATGGTCAACGGTGCCAGCAAGCGCACAATGTGCCGCGACTTGCCGCTGGGCATCAACAGCAAGCCGGCGTCTCGCGCCAGGCCCAGCAACTGAGTGAGTTGCCTGGAGGCCGGAGTGCCATCGACATTCACCAGTTCAATACCACGCATGGCGCCGACGCCGGTGAGGCGGCCCAGGTAGGGCGACAGTTGTTGTGAGCGCCAGCTTTCATGGCGGCTGACAATGGCCGCCTCCTGCTGTGCCCCCCAAGCTTGCAGGTGTTCATCGGTCATCGCCTCAAGGGTAGCCAGTGCCGCCGCGCAGGCGATGGGGTTGCCGGAGTAGGTGCCGCCGAGGCCGCCCTTGGGCAGGTTGTCCATCAGCGCCTTGCGCCCCACCACAGCACCCAACGGCACGCCGCCAGCGATGCTTTTACCGAGCAGCAACAGATCCGGTTCGATGCCCAGGCGCGAAAAGGCAAAGCGCTGCCCCGTGCGACCAAAGCCGGACTGGATCTCATCGACAATCAGCAGAATGTTGTGCTCGTCGCAAAAGCACCGCAGGGCTTGGGCAAACTCGATGTCGAGGGCGAGGAAACCGGCTTCGCCCTGCACCGGCTCGATGATGAAACAGGCCACATCGTTTACGTCGATTTCCACGCTGAACAGACGGTCCATCGCCTTCAGCGCTTCGGCGCAGGTCACGCCGTTATCGGCACTGGGGTACGGCAGGTGATACACCGGGCCAGGCAGTACGCCGACCTTCTGCTTGTAGGGCGCCACCTTGCCATTGAGGTTGAGGGTCGCCAGGGTTCGGCCGTGGAAGGCTCCATCAAAGGCGATCACCGCCGATCGCCCGGTGGCGCCGCGGACGATCTTCAACGCATTTTCCGCCGCTTCCGCGCCACTGTTGGTGAGCATGCCACTGACCGGGTAGTGCACCGGGATAAACGCCGTCAGGCGTTGCATCAACTCGATGTAGGGCGTATGCGGTGCGGCGTTGAATGCGTAGTGGGTAAGCCTGGTTGCTTGCTCGCGAATCGCCGCCACTACGCCCGGATGGCAATGGCCCAGGTTGAGCACGCCGATACCGCCGACAAAATCGATGTAGCGTTTGCCCGCGGTGTCCCACACCTCAGCGTTTTTACCGTGGCTGAGGCTGATGGGATGGACGATGGAAATCGATTGGCTGATGCTGGCGTGGCTCATGAATCGCGTACTCGACAAGGCTGGGCGTGGTTTATCTAAGCCGCGCACCGGGCCTTGCCGCAAACGAAATAAAGTCGCCGGGTCATTCCAAATCGGAAGGAGCGCTTGTCTGCATTAATCCGACACCCCATCTTTGCCAGCCGCCTTGGACCGATATAGCGCTCGGTCAGCCCTTGCCACCAGCGCGGCGGGAGACTCACCCATGCGCCGCTCTACAATCCCCAGGCTCAGGGTGACGTTGAGGTCGTTGACGATAGGCGACTGTTTGATTGCACGGCGAATCCTTTCGGCCAATTCCTTCGCCGTGTCCAGGTTGCTTGCGGGCAGCACCACCATGAACTCATCTCCGCCCCAGCGAGCCAGCAGGTCAGTTGTGCGTACGCAGCTTTCCAGACGTTCCGCCACCCCTATCAACGTCTGATCACCGACGCCGTGACCGTATCGGTCATTGACCGGCTTGAAGTCATCGATGTCCATCGCCACCAGCGCCAGGGGCACACGAAAGCGTTCGGCGCGGTCGCATTCTTCCAGCAGGCATTTTTCCAGGCGATAACGGTTGGCGATGCGTGTCAGCGCGTCGCGCTCGGCCAGGGAGCGGTTTTCGTCCAGCTGTATCTGCAATTGTTGATTGACCCGCGATAGCTCAAGGGTACGTTCTGCCACCAGTGCTTCAAGGGATTGGTTGCGCTTTTGCAAGCGTTCAATGGAGCATTTACGCGTATGAATGTCGCGGTGCGCGCCCACCATGCGCGCCACTGAGCCGTCGGGGTTGCGTGCAATGATGTAGCCACGATCCTCGATCCACAGGTAAGTGCCGTCTTCTTTCCGGCAGCGGTATTCGGCGCGGTAAAGGGGCGAACGTTGACTGATGTAGTCATCAAACAACGCCATCACGCGCGGGTAATCCTCGCTATGGATCACGCTTTCCCAGGTGGACACGTTGTTTTCCAGCGAGTCTCGGGAGTAACCGAGCATTTCGTACCAGCCGGGGTTGCGGTAGACGTAGCCAGTCGTGGCGTTCCAGTCCCAGATCCCGTCACTGACCAGTTCCATGATGGCGTGCAGCAGGTCGGCGTTGAGTTCGGAAAAGTCATTGCGTAGTGGCTCGTTGCCGGGTGTATCGTCCATCAGCGCGCTCCCTGCAAGGGCTGGCTTCTAGGGGGCGTTCTCAATTAGTTTCCCCGTCGCGCCGGGTCTGCTGTTGTGC
>NZ_SPKN01000001.1:0-66161 GCF_023127765.1 Pseudomonas sp. W15Feb34 | reverse complement strand
AAAGCGGAACCAATAGCGGCCGTTACCTAAATAACGGATATGTACTCGGTCTGATCCAGCATCCTGGTCGGCCCTGAGGCCGCCATCGGGGGCAAGCCCCCTCCCACCTGAAATGCATTCCAACATGTGGAAGGGGTGATGCGACGACTCGCCTTGCCCCGGTAGCATCGGAACAGTCGACTCAAAGCCGCTGAATGGTCACCGCCCCCGCAGGCCCGGCCGGCCCCGGCTGCCCTTCAAGCCCCGGCCGACCCTTGTCGCCACCATCGGCGCGGTACACCAGGCAGCCCTTGGACTGCCCACCCTTGCCAGGTTTACCCGCCACGCCAGGCAACCCACCGGCACCGCCGTCCACCCAGACCTTGATTTGCTCAATCGGGAAGTCCTGCGGCAATTCCAGGCGTACCTGTGCGCCCGCCGCACCCGGCAGGCCGTCACCACCGTTGTCACCGTTAAACCCGCGCCCGGCCGAACCCCAGGTGCAGCCTGGGTCCACGCCGTTGGCGCCATCCAGGCCCGCGTACCCTTGGGCACCGGCACCGCCGCGGGCGTCTACCGACAACGCTTCAGCAGTGAGGGAATTGATCCGCAAGGTCAGGTCACGCCCAGCCTTGGCAGGTTTTTCATGGGTGCCGGGGGCGCCGCGGGACGTGATCTGGCTACCCTGCTCCAGTTGCGCCTGGCGCACTTGCATTTGCAGCGCGCTAGCGCCGGGAACAATGGTGATGCGTGCGTCACGCCCCAGGTGCAACTCATCCACAGTGACCTGACTGATAGTGGCCGGAATCAGCAAAGTGCCATAGTCCGCCACGTCCAGGCGCTCAAGCTGCAACACGCTGGTACTGCTGGGCAGGCGCATCAACGAGTTGGTTTCGACACTGACGCTCTGGGCCAGGGCAATGGGGCTGACCAGCAGGGCCAACAGAAAAACCTTACGCATCATGGGGCTCCTGAGTGTTTTCAAATTTTTCTTTGAGCGCACAGTAACGACTTCTACCGGCGATTTGCCAGTGAAGGATCAAAAAACTTCCGCAGGTACGGTACAAGCCGCCGTGGCCCTGACCGCAATGTCCTAGGCTCGCACGCCCAGCCGCGCTAGTCTCTACCGTCCTGATGTGAGGATCTGCAATGACCGCTGGAATTTCTTCCCGTACACCCCAGCAAGCCCTGGCTGCCCTGCTTGAGTTGCACCAGCCCAAACGCCTGCTGTTATTGGGCGCCAGCCAGTTTCCGGCGCTGGAGGCGTTTAAAACCGCGCACCCGGATGTGAACGTCTGTGTCGCCGCACCTGGGCCACTGCCTGCCGAACTGGCAGCGCAGCGTTTTGATTTGGCGCTGGTAGTCGATTGCCTTGAACACTTGCCCAAGCCTCAAGGTCTGACGCTTCTGGGCGGCATTCGAAACCTCAATGCCAGCCGGATCGCGGTGCTGGTCGACCTGCGTGCCTGCGACTGGAAGGACACCGACTTCTTTTCCCTGGCCCTGCAAGCCGGCGAGCGCTTCCAGCGCGATGAGCAAGTTCTGACGCTGTTTACCTATGATCTGCTTGACTATAAACAAGTGCCCGACTGGCTCAACGCACGCTTCTGGGCCAACCCGGAGAATTTTGGAAAGTATTGGTGGTAACCCGATGAGTACATCCATTTGCCCGTGCGGCAGCGGCAATCTGCTGGATGCCTGCTGCGGCCATTATCACGCCGGCCACCCGGCGCCCTGTGCCAGTGCGTTGATGCGCTCGCGCTACAGCGCCTATGTGCTGGGCCTGGTCGATTACCTGGTGGCCACCACCCTGCCCGCGCAACAGGCCGGTCTGGACCGCAACGCCATCGCCGCCTGGAGTGCGCAGAGCACCTGGCTGGGCCTCGAGGTGGAAAGCTCCGAGGTCTTCGGCGGCCAGCCGGAACACGCGTTCGTCACCTTTACTGCGCGCTGGCATGACAGCACCGGCGAACATAGCCACCGCGAGCAGTCTTCTTTCGTACAGAATGAGGGGCGCTGGTACTTCATCGACCCTACGGTGGAACTGAAGGCCGGGCGTAATGACCCGTGCCTGTGCGGCAGTGGGCAGAAGTTCAAGAAGTGCTGTTCCAGCTACCTTTAATTCACTCACAGGGATAACGCCATGCTTCGGATTTATAGCTTGATGCTGGCGTTAATCCTGGGCCTGACCGGCTGCGCCTCGTGGTTCGAAGATGACTCGCCGCCACCTCACGTATCGCTGGTGAAGGTCGAAGTCGTGCGCGCCAAGCTGCTGGAGCAGAAATTCAAACTCTACTTTCGCGTGGACAACCGCGACGATGCCGACCTGACCGTGCGCGGCCTGATCTACAAGGTCACCCTTGGCGATCTGGTGTTGACCGAAGGCGAATCCAATGAATGGCTGACCGTGCCGCCGCGCGGTCATAAAGTCTTCCGGGTCTCGGTACGCACCAACCTCTGGCCACGCGTACGCGATGTGGTGCAGATGCTGAAAAATCCCGAGCGCCCCGTGCCCTATCGTCTGGAGGGCGAGCTGAAAACCGGATTATTCATCGGTAATGACGTGCAGGTGGCTCACAATGGCGAGATAATCCCCGGCGATTTTATTCCGGAGCAACATCGATGACTCAGCAACCCCATGTCCATGGTCCTGACTGCAACCACGATCACGATCACCATGATCACGACCACGGCCATGTCCACGGGCCGAACTGCGGCCACGCTCACCAGGAACCGGTGCGCAACGCCTTGAAGGATGTTGGCCGCAACGATCCGTGCCCGTGCGGCAGCGAGAAGAAATTCAAGAAGTGCCATGGCGCATAAGCCGCACTGATGATCAAAATGTGGGAGGGGGCTTTCTCCCTCCTACATTGATTTGCACATAGCTTGAGCACTCACGCAATTACACAACTCCCGCTTGCGTCGTTTCGCCGCGCTCACTAACGTAGCGCCTTTACTGACGCTACCCCCCGCAGGAGCTTTGCCATGGCCTCGCCAGCCCTCTTACACTTTCTTCCCCGGTTCGGCGTTGCCGCGGCAGTGGCCAGTGCCTTGGGCCTGGCGGGTTGCCAGCTCCAGAACACCCAGGACACCCTGCCACCCGTGGCTGGCGTACAGCCAATCAAGGGCCTGGCACAGAATGTATCGATACGCCGCAATGCCCAAGGCATGCCGCTGATCGAAAGCAACACCTTCCACGACGCGCTGTTCAGCCTTGGTTATGTGCACGCCAGCGACCGCATTACCCAGATGGTCACTTTGCGCCTGCTGGCACAGGGCCGCCTGGCGGAAATGTCCGGGCCGCAAGTGCTGGATGTCGACCGTTTCATGCGTGCGGTCAACCTCAAGAAAAGCGCGGGCGAGCTGTACAACGCCTCGTCGCCGCGCCTCAAGCGCTTCTTTGAAGTGTATGCCCGGGGCGTCAATGCCTACCTGTTCCGCTATCGCGACAAGCTGCCGGCGGACCTGGCCCAAAGCGGTTACACACCCGAATACTGGAAGCCGGAAGACTCGGCGCTGCTGTTCTGCCTGCTCAATTTCAGCGAGTCGAGCAACCTGCAGGAAGAGATTTCGTCCTTGGTGCTGGCGCAAAAGGTCGGCGTCGACAAACTCGCCTGGCTCATCCCAAGCGCGCCGGACGAAGCCGTGCCGCTGGCCGAGGCCGACAAGCTCAAGGGCGTGAACCTGGGGCAGATCAGCGGCCTCGCCGCCCTGGACACGGTAAGCCAGCAGTTGAGCGGCCTCAACACGCTCGGGGTCACCACCTCAAGCAACTGGGCCATCGCCCCGCAACGCAGCCGCAGCGGCAAAAGCCTGCTGGCCAACGATATCGCCGCCACGCCACAAGCCCCGTCGCCATGGAGCTACGTGCAGATTCGCGCGCCTAAATATCAGGCCGTGGGTGCTTCGATCGCTGGCCTGCCGACCCTGCTATCCGGTTTCAACGGCAAGGTGGCGTGGAGCATGAGCGCGGTCAAGGGCGACACCCAGGACCTGTTCCTGGAGAAGGTCAAGCGCCAGGGCAACGCGTTGTACTACGAGAACAACGGCAAATGGCTGCCGGCTGGCGTGCGCAACGAAACCTTCTTTATCAAGGGCCAGCGCTCGATTCGCGAAACGGTGTACGAAACCCGTCACGGCGCGCTGCTCAATAGCAGCCAGGCTCTCACCAGCGGTCTTGGCCTGGCCCTGCAGACTGCCGACTTCAAGGAAGACAAGAGCCTGGACGCGTTCTTCGACCTGTCCCGTGCGCAAAACGCCGGCAAGGCCTCGGACGCCACTCGCGAGATTCGCGCCATCGCGTTGAACATGATCTTTGCCGACGCCAGCAATATCGGCTGGCAAGTCACCGGTCGCTTCCCCAACCGCCGCGAGGGCGAGGGCCTGTTGCCATCGCCGGGTTGGGACACGCGCTTTGACTGGGACGGTTATGCCGATGCGATGCTGCACCCCTACGACCAGGACCCGGCCCAGGGCTGGATCGGCACGGCCAACCAGCGCACCGCACCGCGTGGCTACGGGATGCAACTGTCCAACTCCTGGGACGCACCGGAGCGCAGCGAACGTCTGGCGCAACTGGCCGGTGCCGGCAAGCATGACAGCCGCAGCCTGATCGCCATGCAATACGACCAGACCACGACCTTCGCCGCCAAGCTCAAGAGCATGTTCCAGGCTCCGGGCATGGCCCAGCCGCTCAAGCAGGCAATCGACGCCCTGCCGCCAGCGGAGCGCGCCAAGGCTCGCGAAGCACTGGAGCGCCTGATGGCCTTCGATGGTCGCCTTGCGCCAACCTCGGCTGACGCGGCGATCTACGAGCTGTTCCTGCAGGAAAGCGCCAGGCAGATTTTCCTCGACAAACTCGGCCCGCAAGACAGCGCCAGCTGGAAAGCCTTTGTCAGCAACGCCAGCCTGTCCTACTCAGCCATCGCCGACCACCTGCTGGGCCGCGAAGACAGTCCGTTCTGGGATGACACGCGGACCGCGCAAAAAGAAGACAAACCGGCGATCCTGGCCCGCACGCTTGCCGCCGCTATCACTGCCGGTGACAGCCAACTGGGTGCCGATCACAAAGCCTGGCAGTGGGGCAAGCTGCACAGCACCACCTGGAAAAACACCAGTGGCCAGGTGATTCGCGGCCCCTTCGCCAGTGGTGGCGACCACAACACCTTGAACCCGGCGCCGTATAACTGGGGTGAGGATTTCAACACCACCCAGGTGTCGGCGCTGCGCATGATCATCGACTTCGGCCTGGCCGAACCCATGCTGGGCCAGGGCGGTATCGGCCAGTCCGGCAACCCGGCCAGCCCGAACTATGCCAACGGCATCGACCCGGCGCTCAAGGCGCAATACCTGAGCTTCCCGATGCAGCCGCAGAACTTTGAAAAGGTGTATGGCAAGATCAGGTTGACCCTGACGCCCGGCAAGTAACCCGGTTTCCCAGCAGAAACCGAATCCAAATGTGGGAGGGGGCTTGCTCCCGATAGCGGTGTGACAGTCAACACATTCATTGACTGAACTACTGCTATCGGGAGCACGCCCCCTCCCACATTTGGATCCCATGCATTCAGATAGAACTTCTACACCCAGCCCCGCCTCATAACTAACAAGCCCATCTCCCCGGTCACCCCATGGACCTCGTCATCGCCCGCCCCGAAGGCCTCTATTGCCCTGCGGGTGATTTTTATATCGACCCCTGGCACCCGGTGGAGCGCGCCGTGATCACCCACGCCCACGGCGATCATGCGCGCACCGGCAACCAACATTACCTGGCCGCGGCCCCCGGCGAAGGTATCCTGCGCTGGCGCCTGGGCCAGGACATCAACCTGCAAACCCTGGCCTATGGCGAGCAGTTGGTGCATCACGGTGTTACCTTGAGTTTCCATCCAGCCGGTCACGTGCTCGGTTCGGCTCAGGTGCGCCTGGAATATCAGGGTGAAGTCTGGGTCGCGTCCGGCGACTATAAGGTCGAACCCGATGGCACCTGCGCGCCTTTCGAGCCGGTGCGTTGCCACACCTTTATCACCGAATCCACTTTTGGCCTGCCGATCTACCGATGGCAGCCCCAAGCGCAGATCTTTGCCGGGATCAATGACTGGTGGCAGGCCAATATCGCCACGGGCAAGGCCAGCGTGCTGTTCTGCTATTCCTTCGGCAAGGCCCAGCGCATTCTGCATGGCCTCGACGCCAGCATCGGTCCGATCCTCAGCCATGGCGCCGTCGAGCCGTTGAACCGGGTCTACCGCGAGGCCGGCATCTACATTCCCGAAACCCTGTATGCCGGAGATTTCAAGAAGACCGACCCGTTGCTGCGCCAAGCCTTGATCATCGCCCCGCCCTCCGCCGGCGGCAGCACCTGGATGCGCCGTTTTGGCGACTACAGCGACGCCTTCGCCAGCGGCTGGATGCGCCTTCGCGGTACACGGCGCCGGCGCGGGGTGGATCGCGGCTTTGTGCTGTCGGACCACGCCGATTGGCCCGGGCTGCTGTGGGCCATCGAACAAACCGGCGCCGAACGGGTGATGGTTACCCACGGTTCGGTCGGAGTGCTGGTACGCCACCTGCGAGAAAAGGGCCTGGACGCCCAGGGCTTCAGCACCGAATACGGTGATGACGAAGAAGAGGCCACGGCATGAAAGCCTTCGCCGAGCTGTACGCCAACCTCGACGCCACCACCTCCAGCAATGCCAAGCTCGCAGCCCTGCAAGCCTACTTCCTGCAAGCGCCGCCGGAAGATGCGGCATGGGCGGTGTACTTCCTCTCCGGCGGGCGACCACGGCAACTGGTGCCCACACGCTTGCTCAGGGATATGGCGACTGAGGCGGCGAGCATCGAGCCGTGGCTGTTCGAAGAGAGCTACCAGTCCGTAGGCGACCTGGCCGAAACCATCTCCCTGCTGCTCCCCGAATCGACCTACAGCTCTGAAGACGGGCTTGCCGTGTGGCTGGAAGAAAAACTGCTGCCGCTGCGCGGTCTATCGCCCATGGACCTTGCCGCGCGCCTGCCGGCGCTATGGGCGCAACTGGATCAACCGAGCCTGATGGTGTGCATCAAATTGATCACCGGCAGCTTTCGCGTCGGCGTCTCCAAACTGCTGGTTACCCGCGCTCTTGCCGCCATGGCCAATCTGGATAGCAAGCGCGTGGCGCAGCGGTTGGTGGGCTATACCGACCTGTCCAACCGTCCTACAGCCGAGGGTTATCTCAAGCTGATCGCTGCCGAATCATCCGACGAACATGCACAACGCGGCGGGCAGCCGTATCCGTTTTTTCTCGCCCACGGGCTGGCGCAACCCGTCGAGCAATTCGACAGCCTGCTCGGCCCCCCCGCCGACTGGCAGGTGGAATGGAAGTTCGATGGCATCCGTGCGCAGTTGGTCAAGCGCGAGGGGCGCCTGTGGATCTGGTCACGAGGCGAAGAGTTGGTGACCGAGCGTTTCCCCGAGCTTCACAGCCTGGTCAGTGGCCTGCCCGACGGCACGGTGATCGATGGCGAAATCGTGGTGTGGAAAGACGCGGTGCAACCCTTTGCGCTGCTGCAACAGCGGATCGGTCGAAAAACCCTGAGTAAAAAGGTGCTTGAGGATGCGCCCGTCGCCGTGCTCGCTTACGACCTGCTGGAGTATCAGGGCGACGACTGGCGCAACCACATCCAGGCCGAGCGCCGCACGCAATTGGAACAGGTGATCGCTGTGTGCAACCAACCGGTGCTGTTGCCTTCGCCGCTGATCGAGGGGCCAACCTGGGCAGCGCTGGCGACCCAACGCGAAGCCTCTCGCAGCCTTAGTGTTGAAGGCATGATGCTCAAGGATCGCAAGGGCCTTTACGGTGTGGGCCGCACCAAGGACATGGGCCTGTGGTTCAAATGGAAGGTCGACCCCTTCAGCGTCGACGCCGTGTTGATCTACGCCCAGCGCGGCCATGGCCGGCGCGCCAGCCTGTACAGCGACTACACCTTCGCGGTATGGGACGGCCCGCCGGGCAGCGAGCGCACGTTGGTGCCGTTCGCCAAGGCCTATTCCGGGCTGACCGACGAGGAAATGCGCAAGGTCGATGCGATTGTGCGCAAAACCACCGTGGAGAAGTTCGGCCCGGTCAGCAGCGTGACGCCAAGCATGGTGTTTGAATTGGGGTTTGAGGGTATCGCCCTGTCCAAGCGGCATAAGAGCGGGATTGCGGTGCGGTTTCCGCGCATGTTGCGCTGGCGTCAGGACAAGACGGTGGAAGAGGCTGACAACCTCGCCACACTGCAAGACCTACTGACTTGACATAAATCCCTGTGGGAGGGGCTTGCTCCCTCCCACATTGGGATCCCCACAGACCTGCAATGGTGCACTCACTTTCAGATGCCCATTTTCGGGCATCTCCTACACTCAGCCTTGCCTTATCCCACCTTTTAAAAAGCCCGTCCGGAACTATGGTGCAGAAATTGCTACTTGTGCTGCGTCTGACACCGTTCAGTAACAGTCCTAAACGCGCCACAAGCGCTTATCTTGGTTTCCAGGGAATACATAATGAAAAAAGCATTGCTGACCCTTTCTGCACTGGCTCTGTGCATGGCCGCTGGTGTCGCTACCGCCAAGGAATACAAGGAATTGCGTTTTGGTGTCGACCCGTCCTACGCACCGTTCGAATCCAAAGCCGCCGACGGCAGCCTGGTGGGCTTCGATATCGACCTGGGCAATGCGATCTGCGCGGAGCTGAAGGTCAAGTGCAAGTGGGTTGAAAGTGACTTCGACGGCATGATCCCAGGCCTCAAGGCCAACAAGTTCGATGGCGTGATTTCGTCCATGACCGTAACGCCGGTGCGCGAAAAGGCAATCGACTTCTCCACCGAGCTGTTCTCCGGCCCCACGTCGCTGGTGTTCAAGAAAGGGGCTGGCTACTCGACACCTGAGTCCCTCAAGGGCAAGTCCGTGGGCTACGAGCAAGGCACCATCCAGGAAGCCTACGCCAAGGCCGTGCTGGACAAAGCCGGGGTAACCACCAAGGCCTACGCCAACCAGGATCAGGTGTATGCCGACCTGACCTCCGGCCGCCTCGACGCGTCGGTGCAGGACATGCTGCAAGCCGAACTGGGCTTTCTCAAGTCGCCGGCTGGCGCCGGTTATGAAGTCAGCGCCGCCATCGACGACCCGTTGCTGCCGTCGAAAACCGCTGTCGGTATCAAAAAAGGTAACACTGAACTGAAGGCGCTTTTGGATAAAGGTATCAAAGCGTTACACGATGATGGCACCTACGCCACCATCCAGAAGAAACACTTTGGCGATTTGAACCTGTACAGCGGCAAATAATGCCTGGAGCGCCCCTCCCTGCAGGGGCGCTTTTCTATCGCCATAGGTCCTGATTTATGTTCGAAGAACTGTTGCAAACCCTCGGGTTGAGCGCGCTCAGCTTGAAGGGTTTCGGCCCGCTGTTGCTGCAAGGCACCTGGATGACCATCAAGTTGTCGGTGCTGTCCCTGGCCGTCAGCGTATTGCTGGGCCTGCTCGGCGCCAGCGCCAAACTGTCCAGCCTGCCGTTCCTGCGTATCCCCGCCCAGCTCTACACCACGCTGATTCGCGGGGTGCCCGACCTGGTGCTGATGCTGCTGATTTTCTACAGCCTGCAAACCTGGCTCAGCAGCTTTACCGACTTCATGGAATGGGAATACATCGAGATCGACCCGTTCAGCGCCGGGGTGATCACCCTGGGCTTTATCTACGGTGCCTATTTCACCGAAACGTTTCGCGGCGCTATCCTCGCCGTGCCCCGCGGCCAACTGGAAGCCGCCACTGCTTACGGGCTCAAGCGCGGGCAGCGGTTTCGCTACGTGACCTTCCCGCAGATGATGCGCTTCGCCCTGCCGGGCATAGGCAATAACTGGATGGTGATGCTCAAGGCCACCGCGCTGGTATCGATCATCGGCCTGGCAGACCTGGTGAAAGCCGCCCAGGATGCGGGCAAAAGTACCTATCAACTGTTCTACTTCCTGGTACTCGCCGCGCTGATCTACCTGTTGATCACCAGCGCCTCCAACTTTGTCTTGCGCCGTCTGGAACGTCGCTACTCCGCCGGCGCCCGGGAGGCAGTGCGATGATCGAGCTATTGCAGGAATACTGGCGCCCCTTCCTTTATAGCGACGGCCAGCACATCACCGGCCTTGCCATGACGATGTGGTTGCTGACGGCTGCACTGGTCATCGGCTTTCTGGTGTCGATCCCGCTGTCCATCGCCCGCGTCTCGCGCAAGCGCCTGGTACGTTGGCCGGTGCAGTTCTACACCTACCTGTTTCGCGGTACGCCGCTCTATATCCAGTTGCTGATCTGCTACACCGGTATCTACAGCATTGCCGCCGTACGCGAACAACCGCTGCTGGATGCGTTTTTTCGCGACGCGATGAACTGCACCATCCTGGCCTTCGCGCTCAACACTTGCGCCTACACCACGGAGATTTTCGCCGGGGCGATCCGCAGCATGGCGCATGGCGAAGTCGAGGCGGCCAAGGCTTACGGCCTCAGCGGCTGGAAGTTGTACGCCTACGTGATCATGCCGTCAGCGCTGCGCCGTGCGTTGCCCTATTACAGCAACGAAGTGATCCTGATGCTGCACTCGACCACGGTGGCGTTTACCGCAACGATCCCGGACATCCTGAAAGTGGCACGGGACGCCAACTCCGCCACCTTCATGACCTTTCAATCATTTGGCATCGCCGCGTTGATCTACCTGGCGGTGACCTTTGCCCTGGTCGGCCTGTTCCGCCTGGCGGAGCGCCGCTGGCTGGCCTTTCTCGGGCCGAGCCACTAAGGAGCCTTCATGCGCCATCAGCGACATGACCTGATCGCGCCGGTGCCCGGCACGGCGCGGCAGATCCACAGTTTTCACTTCGGCCCGCAGCAGGCCGCAGGCAAGGTCTACATCCAGTCGTCGCTGCACGCCGATGAATTGCCGGGCATGTTGGTGGCCTGGCATTTGAAAGTACGCCTGGCCGAGTTGGCCGCGGCCGGGCGCTTGCGTAGCGAAATCGTGCTGGTGCCGGTCGCCAACCCGGTGGGCCTCGAACAAGTGTTGATGGACATCCCCTTGGGCCGCTATGAACTGGAAAGCGGGCAGAACTTCAATCGCCTGTTCGTCGACCTTGGCGAAGAGGTCGGCAACCAGGTCGAAGAGCTGCTAGGCGATGATCCCCAGCACAATGCCCGCTTGATCCGCAGCGCATTGTCCAGCGCCCTCGCCGCGCACACCGCCCAGACCCAACTGCAATCCCAACGCCTGGTACTGCAACGCCTGGCCTGTGATGCCGACATGGTGCTCGACCTGCATTGCGACTTCGAAGCCGTGGCGCACCTGTACACCACACCTGAAGCCTGGCCACAGGTAGAGCCATTGGCGCGGTACCTCGGCTCCGAGGCCAACCTGCTGGCCACCGACTCCGGCGGGCAGTCCTTTGATGAGTGTTTCACCCTGGTGTGGTGGCAGTTGCAGCAACGTTTCGGCGAGCGCTTCCCGATTCCCATGGGCAGTTTTTCGGTGACCGTCGAACTGCGCGGCCAGGGCGATGTAAACCATGGTCTTGCCGCGCTGGACTGCCAGGCCATCATCGATTACCTGATCCACTTCGGCGCCATTACCGGCGATGTGACGCCCCTGCCCGCCCTGGCTTACCCGGCCACGCCATTGGCGGGTGTGGAGCCCGTCACCAGCCCAGTCGGCGGCTTGCTGGTGTTCAGTGCCTTGCCGGGTCAATACCTGGAGGCCGGGCAACTGCTCGCCGAAATCATCGATCCCATTACCGACCGCGTAACGCCGGTGCGCTGCGAGCACACCGGCCTGCTGTACGCCCGTTCGCTGCGACGCATGGCCACTGCCGGGATGGTCATCGGCCATATCGCCGGCACGCAGGCCTACCGCAGCGGCTATCTACTTTCGCCTTGAGGATGCACGCCCCATGTACAAACTGACCGTTGAAGGCCTGCATAAAAGCTATGGCGACAATGAAGTGCTCAAAGGTGTTTCGCTCAAGGCCAGGACCGGTGACGTGATCAGCCTGATCGGCGCCAGCGGCTCCGGCAAGAGCACGTTCCTGCGCTGTATCAACTTCCTGGAAACCCCCAACGATGGCGCCATGACCCTGGACGGCCAGGCGATCCGCATGGTCAGCGACCGCCACGGTATGCGCGTGGCCGACGACGCCGAGCTGCAACGCTTGCGCACACGGCTGGCGATGGTGTTCCAGCACTTCAACCTGTGGAGCCATATGAGCGTGCTGGAAAACATCACCATGGCCCCGCGCCGCGTGCTGGGGTGCAGCAAGAAAGACGCCGAAGACCGCGCCCGCCGCTATCTGGACAAGGTCGGGCTGCCGGCACGTGTAGCCGATCAGTACCCGGCGTTCCTGTCTGGCGGCCAGCAACAGCGGGTAGCCATCGCCCGCGCCCTGGCGATGGAGCCTGAGGTGATGCTGTTCGATGAACCCACCTCGGCCCTCGACCCGGAACTGGTGGGTGAAGTGTTGAAGGTGATCCAGGGCCTGGCCGAGGAAGGCCGCACCATGATCATGGTGACTCACGAGATGAGCTTTGCGCGCAAGGTCTCAAGCCAGGTGCTGTTCCTGCACAAGGGCCTGGTGGAAGAGCAAGGCACCCCCGAGGATGTGCTGGGCAATCCGAAAAGCGAGCGCCTGCAGCAGTTTCTAAGTGGCAATTTGAAGTAAACCTTTGTGACGCCTGGAGGGTCTCTGCAATAGAGCCTCCAGAGCGTCCGCTGCCGCATGGCAAAAAACCCCGATTTCGCCAAACAATGGTTTGCCGCCAAAGGTTGGAAACCGTTCGCCTTTCAGAAACATGTATGGGCAGCGGTCAAGGCTGGCCAGTCAGGGCTGCTGCATGCCAGTACCGGTGCAGGTAAAACCTATGCCTTGTGGTTCGCCGCCCTCAACCGTTTCGCCATCACCCGCCCGCCCGCTACCGGCAAGCGCAAGCCACCCGCTGAACCATTGACGGTGCTGTGGATCACGCCGATGCGTGCCTTGGCTGCCGATTCCGCACGTGCCCTGCAGGCACCCTTGGACGCCCTGCAAATTCCCTGGAGCGTGGGCCTGCGTACCGGCGACACCAGCAGCAGCGAGCGCGCACGCCAGACCCGCCGCCAACCCACCGCTCTGGTCACCACCCCGGAAAGCCTGACGCTGATGCTCGCACGGGCCGACAGTGAGACGAGCCTGGCGCACCTGCGCATGGTGATCGTGGATGAATGGCACGAGCTGATCGGCAATAAGCGCGGCGTGCAGTTGCAACTGGCGCTGGCGCGCTTGCGGCGCTGGCACCCTGAGTTGATGGTGTGGGGCATTTCCGCGACGCTGGGTAATCAGGCCCACGCTTTGGAGGTTCTGGTCCCACAGGGCGGTGGGATCAATGTACAGGGGCAGACGGCCAAGGCACTGCAGCTCGACACCTTGCTGCCGCCCGTCACCGAGCGCTTTCCCTGGGCCGGGCATATCGGCTTGAAGATGTTTCCGCAAGTGGTCGCAGAGGTAGAGGCCAGCAGCAGTTGCCTGGTCTTTACCAACACCCGGGCGCAATCGGAGATCTGGTATCAGGCGATTCTCGATGCCCGCCCGGACTGGGCCGGATTGATTGCCCTGCACCACGGCTCGTTATCGCGGGAGACCCGGGATTGGGTGGAGCGAGCATTGAAAGATGGGCAGCTCAAGGCGGTGGTGTGCACCTCCAGCCTCGACTTGGGTGTGGACTTCCTGCCGGTGGAGCGAGTGTTGCAGATCGGCTCCGCGAAAGGTGTGGCGCGGCTGATGCAACGCGCCGGGCGCTCCGGCCATGCACCGGGTCGGCCGTCACGGGTGACGCTGGTGCCGACCCATAGCCTGGAGCTGGTGGAGGCGGCTGCCGCCCAGGATGCAATTGCGCAGCGGCGCATCGAAGCGCGGGAATCGCCACACAAGCCGCTGGATGTGCTCGTGCAACACTTGGTCAGCATGGCCCTGGGGGGTGGGTTTACCCCGGATGCGCTGCTGGCGGAAGTGCGCGGCGCCTGGGCCTATCGCGATCTCACCGAAGCGGATTGGGCCTGGGCCCTGGGGTTTGTACGCCATGGTGGCCTGTCACTTACCGCCTATCCGGATTACCGCCGTGTTGAGCCCGATGAGCATGGCATCTGGCGTGTCCCGGATGCCCGCCTGGCACGCCGTCACCGCATGAGCGTCGGTACCATCGTCAGCGATGCCAGTATCCAGTTGAAATTCTGGAGCAAGGGTGGCGGCGGCAAGAACCTGGGCAGTGTCGAAGAGGGCTTTATTGCGCGGCTCAAGCCGGGGGATGGGTTTCTGTTCGCCGGGCGTTTGCTGGAATTGGTGCGCGTGGAAAACATGACCGCCTACGTGCGCCGCAGCAGAGCGAAAAAAGCCGCGGTGCCACGCTGGAATGGCGGGCGTATGCCGCTTTCCAATGAACTGGCCCAGGCGGTGGTCGAACGTTTTGATGCGGCGGCGCATGGGCACTTCGACGGCCCGGAGATGCAGGCGGTACAACCGTTGTTGCACACCCAACTGCGCTGGTCTGGCCTGCCGACGCGCGACAACCTGCTCGCCGAAACCCTGCAATCGCGAGAAGGCTGGCACCTGTTTCTGTACCCCTTCGCCGGCCGTCAGGTACACCTGGGCTTGGCGAGCTTATTGGCGTGGCGGGTCAGTCAGCAGCAGCCGGTGACCTTCTCCATAGCCGTGAATGATTATGGCCTGGAACTGTTGAGCGCCACGCCAGTGAACTGGTCGTTGTTGTTGAATACGGCGTTGCTGAGCCCACAGCGCTTGCTGGAGGATGTGGCCGCCAGCCTTAACGCAGGAGAACTGGCCCAGCGCCGCTTTCGCGAAATCGCGCGGATCGCCGGGCTGGTGTTCGCCGGGTATCCCGGTGCGCCGAAAAGCACGCGGCAGGTGCAGGCTTCCAGCGGATTATTCTTTGAAGTGTTCAAGCAATATGACCCGCAGAACCTGCTGCTGGCCCAGGCAGGGGAAGAAGTCTTGCGCGATGAGTTGGATATTCGTCGGCTGGAAGAGACATTAAGTCATCTATCGGCACTGAAACTGGACGTGCATACGATTCAGCGGCCCACGCCCCTGGCCTTCCCGCTGTTGGTGGAACGAATGCGCGAAAGCATGAGTTCGGAGAAGTTGTCGGAGCGCATCGCACGGATGGTCAAGGACCTGGAAAAAGTCGCCGACAAAGGAAAAGCTTGATGCATTGTGCACTGACGCTTGCAGGCGAAGAACTGTGGTTATTGGCGGACAAGGCCGTGTACTGGCCCGCTCGTCAGTGCCTGCTTATTGCCGATGCGCACTTTGGCAAAGCATCGGCCTATCGCAGCCTGGGACAACCTGTGCCCCAGGGCACCACCACGACGAATCTGGAACGCCTGGACAGGCTGTTGTCGGCACTGCCGTGCGCGCAGTTGATCTTTCTCGGTGACTTCCTGCATGGCCCAGGTTCTCACGCCAGCGGCACCCTCAGCGCGATCCGGGCCTGGCGTGCACGCAATGGCGAACTGGCCTTGACCTTGATTCGCGGCAATCACGATAAACGCGCCGGCGATCCCCCGGACGACTTGAGAATTGAGGTGGTCCCGGAGCCGCTATTGATGGGCCCTTTCGCCTTGCAACACGAACCCGACGTTCACCCCAGCCACCACGTATTGGCGGGGCACGTGCATCCGGTGTATCGCTTGCGCGGCAAAGGCCGTCAGCGCTTGCGCCTGCCGTGCTTCCAGATCGGTGAGCGGGTCAGCCTGCTGCCGGCGTTTGGCGCATTTACGGGAGGTTATGCCGTGGAGCAGGGTGATGACCGCCGAATCTTTGTGATCGGCGATCAAACCGTTTGGCCGATTCAGTGAAGTGCTGACCGGCCGTCCGAATATCAGGCGACGGGGGCCGGTGGTGGCTCGTCAGGCAGGGTAGGCTCACCTGGTTCGGTGGGCTGTGGGTAATCGGGCTCTGGTTGGCCGGGGGGAATGCCGCCCGCGTGAGCGGGGTTAGCCATCAGGGACCAGGCCAGAACACCAATCTGGTTGGGTTCAAGCCGGGCGAGTTCTGCGCTGATTCGCGGGTCGATCTTCATAAGGTACTCCTCAAGCGTGGCCCGACGCGTTTTGCACGCGCCGAGGCAGTACACCTGAATAGAGTCACTTTGTGCAGACTAATTCCCTTTAACCGTAGGAGCTTTCGATCAAGCGCGTGGGAGAGTGACGCCACGTTGGCCCTGGTACTTGCCGGCGCGGTCTTTGTAGGACACTTCACAAGCCTCGTCGGACTGCAGGAACAGCATCTGTGCCACGCCCTCATTGGCATAGATCTTTGCCGGCAAGGTGGTGGTGTTGGAGAACTCCAGGGTCACATGACCTTCCCACTCCGGCTCAAGCGGGGTGACGTTGACGATAATGCCGCAACGAGCGTAAGTGCTTTTACCCAGGCAGATGGTCAATACGTCGCGGGGAATGCGGAAGAATTCCACGGTACGCGCCAGGGCGAAGGAGTTGGGCGGGATGATGCACACGTCGCTCTTGACGTCGACGAAGCTTTTTTCATCGAAGTTCTTCGGATCGACAATCGCCGAATTGATGTTGGTGAACACCTTGAATTCATCGGCGCAACGCACGTCATAGCCATAGCTGGAGACCCCGTACGAAATCACCCGCTCATCACCTTCGCCACGAATCTGGCGCTCGACGAACGGCTCGATCATGCCGTGTTCCTGCGCCATGCGGCGAATCCACTTGTCCGATTTGATGCTCATGGCGGTGTCCTGAATAGCGAGGTGGAAAAATCTGTGGGCCATCTTACCGGGGCCAGCCTTGGGGTTCAAAGGCCGCAAGGGTTTTCTTGATCAAAGCCCTGCCCGCTATAAGCCTCAGCCAACGCGGCCGGGGCCGGGATTGCCGTCAGGGATGGCTGTAAATACCACCGCCAGTCACGAAAATAGAGAAACCTTCGGAAATACCATTGGCACGTTCCGGAAAAAGGGTTAAGGTGGCGCCACTGTGCTGCTTGTGTCACTGAGAATCTCTACACGATATGTTGAATTTCGATCCAACCATCTCCAAGAATTTTTCCTGCTCTTTGCACTCAGTCTCGGCCAGGGCTTTTCCTGAGTCGCAGTTAACTTTGTCCAAGGAGTTACACCATGTCTAATCGCCAAACTGGTACCGTTAAGTGGTTCAACGATGAAAAAGGCTTCGGCTTCATCACTCCACAATCCGGTGACGACCTGTTCGTTCACTTCAAAGCTATCCAATCCGACGGCTTCAAAAGCCTGAAAGAAGGCCAACAGGTTTCTTTCATCGCTACCCGCGGTCAGAAAGGCATGCAAGCTGAAGAAGTTCAAGTTATCTAACTTGTACTGACTCAGTCGAAAAACCCCGCCCTTAAAAGCGGGGTTTTTTTATGCCTGGATTTTGAGAGAGGCCTGAACAAAAGCCGGGCATAAAAAATGTGGGAGGGGGGCGTACCCCCTCCCACATCCAAGCTTTCAAGCTGCGTCGCTTACTGGAACAACGACTCACTCGACAAGCCATTCTTCTCAAGGATCTCACGCAAGCGCTTGAGGCCCTCCACCTGGATCTGCCGCACCCGCTCACGGGTCAGGCCAATCTCCAGGCCTACATCTTCCAGGGTGCTGCTCTCGTGACCACGCAGGCCGAAGCGGCGAATCACCACCTCACGCTGCTTGTCCGTAAGCTCTGACAGCCACTGGTCAATACTTTGGGAAAGATCATCGTCCTGCAACAGCTCGCAGGGATCGGTCGGGCGATCATCCGTCAGGGTGTCCAGCAGGGTTTTATCCGAATCCGGCCCCAGCGAGACATCGACCGACGATACACGCTCGTTAAGGCCCAGCATGCGCTTGACCTCCCCTACCGGTTTTTCCAGCAGGTTGGCGATCTCTTCAGGCGAAGGTTCATGATCGAGTTTTTGCGTCAGCTCACGCGCCGCCCGCAGGTAGACGTTGAGCTCCTTGACCACATGGATCGGCAGCCGGATCGTGCGGGTCTGATTCATGATCGCCCGTTCGATGGTCTGGCGAATCCACCAGGTGGCATACGTCGAGAAGCGGAAGCCCCGCTCGGGGTCGAACTTCTCCACCGCCCGAATCAAGCCCAGGTTGCCCTCTTCGATCAAGTCCAGCAGCGACAGCCCACGATTGACGTAGCGTCGGGCGATTTTCACCACCAGGCGCAGGTTGCTTTCAATCATGCGTTTGCGCCCAGCCGGATCGCCCTTCTGCGACAAGCGCGCAAAATGGACTTCTTCTTCGGGAGTGAGCAGAGGGGAAAAGCCGATTTCATTGAGGTACAACTGAGTCGCATCGAGCGCCCGAGTGTAGTCAATGTACTTGTGTTGCTTTAACGCGGAGGCGTTCCTGGATTTGGTACGAACTGAAGGTGGTGCCGCTCCTTCATTATCTGACATCGGATCCGTATCGATGCCGGTCTCCATAAGGAGAACCTCATCGTCGATGTCAAACTCCGGCGCTTCTTTACTGAGAGCCATTGTTATAGTCCTTTGGTGAGTTCGACCTCAAGCTCAAGCGACGCCTTTATCCTTGGCAACGCTGGAGCCTGTTCCTTCTACGTGAGGGAACAGGCTGTGCAACACATCAACGACGGGGCAGGAATTGCAGCGGATCTACAGGCTTCCCTTGGCGGCGAATCTCAAAGTGCAGTTTCACCCGGTCTGTGCCCGTTGAACCCATTTCGGCAATTGTCTGTCCGACTTTGACCTGCTGCCCCTCCCGAACCAACAGCCTGCGGTTATGACCGTAGGCACTGACGTAGGTATCGCTGTGTTTGATGATGACCAGCTCGCCGTAGCCCCGTAGACCACTCCCGGCGTACACCACCGTCCCATCAGACGCAGCTAAAACAGGCTGTCCCAAATCCCCGGCGATATCAATGCCTTTATTCAAACTACCGTTTGAAGAGAATTTTCCAATCAGTACGCCATTTGAAGGCCATCCCCAGCCGGTCGGCGCCGGCCCTGCAGGTGGCAACGGCGCGGGTGCGGGCTTGCTTGCAACGCTAGGCGAAGCACTGCCTGCAGGCCGGGTGATGACGGTGGTTTTGCTCGAAGACGATGGCGAAGATCCCGACTTTGTCACAACTGCCGTAGCCGCCGAACCTGTGCGGCCATCGAAACGAATGGTCTGCCCTGGATGAATGGTGTAGGGCACGGGAATGTTGTTACGAGCGGCCAGCGCCTTGTAGTCCCAGCCATAACGGAAGGCAATGGAGAACAGTGTGTCGCCTTTGCGCACCACATACTGGCCCGTGGTCACCGTGGGCCGCTGCGGTGCTGCGTTGGTGCGGTCAACGACACGCGCACCGCCCGATGGCGTGCTCGAGCAGGCGGCCAATAAGGAACTCAAGACAAGGCCAAGCACCAGTCGCTGAAAGCTTGTTTTACTCATTCGCTGCGCAGGACCTGTGAGACTCACCCGCCGCTCCCTTTGTGGTGGCTGAACGTTAACGCCTGGATCAGGCTTGAAATATGACGCAAGTATAACTGGGCATTGGCTTTTTACTGGCACCCGACTGAAACGAAAAATTCATCTTGTTCAATTACGGCTGCCAAGCCTGTTGATTCAATAGACCCCGGCGTAAGACACATCCTCGCCAGCAGAATTCACTGCCAGGGAATAAATGCTCAGGCCAAGGGGCCATTCAACAGCGGCACGAAGCGCACCGCGCCCAGCACGTGCCGGGAAAAACCTTCTTCCTCGCGGATAATAAGCATCAACTGTTGCACTTCGCCGGAGCCCACCGGGATGACCAGCCGCCCGCCCGGCGCCAACTGATCCAACAGAGCTTGAGGCACATCGGTGGCCACGGCGGTGACAATAATGCCGTTGTACGGCGCCAGCGCCGGCCAGCCTTCCCAGCCATCGCCCCAGCGAAACACCACGTTGCGCAGGTTCAGTTCTACCAGGCGCTCCTTGGCACGGTCCTGCAGCACCTTGATGCGCTCTACCGAAAACACTCGCTCTACCAACTGTGACAGCACAGCTGTCTGGTAACCGGAGCCGGTGCCGATCTCCAGCACCTTGTCCAGGGGCCCGGCCGCCAGCAACAGCTCGCTCATGCGCGCAACCATGTAGGGCTGGGAGATGGTCTGGTTGTGGCCGATAGGCAACGCCGTGTCTTCATAGGCGCGGTGCGCCAGGGCCTCATCGACAAACAGGTGCCGCGGCGTACGCCGAATCACTTCCAGCACCTGGGCGTTGGACAAGCCTTCTTCGTACAGACGCTGGATCAACCGCTCCCGGGTGCGCTGGGAAGTCATCCCGATGCCACGGCGCAACAAGTCGTCTTGTTCACGAGCCATCAACGCAGTCCCTCCAGCCAGCCATCGAGGCCACTGAAGGCATCACTGAAGGTGCGATCCAATTGCAACGGGGTAATTGACACATAGCCTTGCATCACCGCATGAAAATCCGTGCCTTCCCCGCCATCCTCGGCATCACCGGCCGCGGCGATCCAATAGCCTTCCTTGCCACGCGGGTCGACCACCTTCAGGGGCGCCGCCGCTCGCGCGCGATGGCCCAGGCGCGTCAGCTGGATACCGCGGATACGGTCGAGGGGCAGATTGGGAATATTCACGTTGAGTACCGTACGCGGCGGCAGGTCCAGAGACTCATGGGCCTGCACCAGCTTGCGCGCGAAATACGCCGCGGTCGCCAGGTTATCCAGTTGCCGCGAAGCAAAGGAAAAGGCGAACGCGGTGCGCCCCAGGAAGCGCCCTTCAAGGGCCGCCGCCACGGTGCCGGAATACAGCACGTCATCACCCAGGTTGGCGCCCAGGTTGATTCCCGAGACCACCAGGTCCGGCTCATGCTCCAGCAAACTGTTGATTGCCAGGTGCACGCAGTCGGTGGGGGTGCCGTTTACGCTGATAAAGCCATTGGCCAGAACCTGCGGGTGCAGCGGACGGTCGAGCGTCAGCGAACTGCTGGCGCCGCTCTTGTCCTGGTCGGGGGCAACCACCACGCACTCGGCGTAATCCTGCAGCGCAGCATAGAGCGCGGCAAGACCGGGTGCGGTGGCACCGTCATCGTTTGATATCAGAATACGCATGGGCTGTCCGTCTGCCCCACCGGCACCAGATCAACAAGCTCGCGCACCAAGACAGTGGCGAAGCATCCGGCCGGCAGGACGAATTCCAATTGCAGAATGTCAGGCCCGGGATAATGCCACGTCAACCCGCCAATGGGCAGTCGCAGAATGCGACGTTCCTGGCTCATTCCTGCATTCACCAGCCAATCACGTAGGTCGGATTCGCTGGCAGCGACAGATTGTTCCAGATCATGCGTAAGACCTTTCGCCGGCGAGTCGCCTTCGCCCCATTGTGGGCCAGTCGGGTGCAAGTCCAGGATCGCCAGGCGCGGGTCGCTGCATTCAGCCTCCCCGGCAGGGAAAAAGCTGCGACTGTCGGTAAAGGCCAGCAGGTCACCCACCTGGGCGCGCTGCCAGGAACCGTCGGCGACACGCGCTGCCAGCACTTTGTTGAACAAGTAGCTACGAGCGGTGGACAGCAACCGCGAACGCACGTTGCGTTGCTCCGGCAGGGCCTTGCGAGCAGCCCATTCACGGGCATCCACCACGTTGCCACCGTTGTGGCCAAAGCGCTGGGCGCCGAAATAATTGGGAATGCCATGCCGGGCAATCAACTGCAAACGCGCGTCGATGGCGGCGGTATCGCCGGCCAGTTGGGTCAGACGCAAGGTAAAGCCGTTGGCCGAATGCGCACCACGTTGCAACTTGCGCTTGTGGCGGGTGGTTTTCAGGATCTTGAGGGTGTCGTTTTCCGCACCGCTCAGGTCCGGGTCGGCCTTGCCGGGCAACTGTACGCTGAACCATTGGCGGGTCAGGGCCTGACGGTCCTTGAGCCCGGCATAGCTGACGGTGCGCAGCGGCACACCGGCGGCCTTGGCGATACGCCGTGCGGCCTCTTCAGTATTCAAGCCGCGCTTTTCCACCCACAGCCACAGGTGCTCACCGTCACCAGTCAACGGAATGTCCAGCACCTCATCAACCTGGAAGTCTTCTGCCGTCGCCTTCAGCACCGCGCTGCCCAAGGCCTCGCCGTAGGCCCGCGGGCCCAGCAGTTGCAAATCGTTCATGCGCGCAGCAACAAGGCAACGGAGTGCACGGCGATGCCCTCTTCACGACCGGTAAATCCGAGCTTTTCAGTGGTGGTGGCTTTCACGTTGACTTGATCCAGTTCAATTTGCAGGTCTGCGGCAATCAGCGCACGCATCGCTTCGATATGGGGGGCCATCTTGGGCGCCTGGGCCACGATGGTGTTGTCGACGTTGCCGACCTTCCAGCCCTTGGCATGGATCAACCCGACCACATGGCGCAGCAACACACGACTGTCCGCACCTTTGAAGGTCGGATCGGTGTCCGGAAAGTGCTTGCCGATATCGCCCAATGCCGCCGCGCCGAGCAAGGCATCGCTCAAGGCATGCAAGACAACGTCGCCGTCGGAATGAGCCAGCAACCCATGGTGGTGTGCGATGCGCACGCCGCCCAAGGTGATGAAATCGCCCTCAGCGAAACGGTGCACATCGTAGCCGTGGCCAATACGCATAAAAAAACGCCCCGATTTTATTCAGGGCGTGATTCTACCTACTTTTGCCTCACATTAACCGAGCAAAGCACGACCATGATGGCGCAAATGGTCTTCGATGAAGCTGGCGATGAAAAAGTAGCTGTGGTCGTAGCCAGGTTGCAGGCGCAGTTCCAACGGATGGTTGGCCGCCTTGGCCGCTTGCTGCAGGGCCTCGGGCTTGAGCTGAACCGCAAGGAAATCGTCACGATCGCCCTGGTCCACCAGTAGCGGCAGTTTTTCCGAGGCTTCGCTGATCAGCACGCAGGCATCCCATTCACGCCACTTGGAACGCTCTTCGCCCAGGTAACGGGAAAAAGCTTTCTGGCCCCAGGGGCAGTCCATCGGATTGTTGATTGGCGAAAACGCCGACACCGATTGGTAGCGTCCCGGGTTACGCAGCGCGCATACCAATGCGCCATGTCCGCCCATGGAGTGACCGCTGATGCCGCGTTTAGCCGACGCAGGGAAATGCGCCTCCACCAAGGCCGGCAACTCCTGCACTACGTAGTCATGCATCCGATAGTGCTGGGCCCAGGGCTCCTGCGTGGCGTTCAGATAGAAACCAGCGCCGAGGCCGAAGTCCCAGGCGTTGTCCGGATCGTCCGGCACACCGGGGCCGCGCGGGCTGGTGTCCGGTGCGACGATAATCAAACCCAGCTCGGCGGCCATGCGCTGGGCGCCAGCCTTCTGCATGAAGTTCTCATCGGTGCAGGTCAAGCCGGACAGCCAGTACAGTACCGGCAACTTACCGCCCTGCTCTGCTTGCGGCGGCAGATAGACGGCGAAGGTCATGTCGCAACCGAGCACATCGGAATGATGCTTGTAGCGTTTATGCCAGCCGCCGAAGCTCTTCTGGCATGACAGGTTTTCCAGACTCATGGCCGACCTCAGAAGTGAATGACGGTACGAATGCTCTTGCCTTCATGCATCAGGTCAAACGCTTTGTTGATATCTTCAAGGCCCATGGTGTGGGTGATGAAGGTGTCCAGCGGGATCTCACCGGTCTGGGCCATTTCCACGTAGCTTGGCAGCTCTGTGCGCCCACGCACGCCACCGAATGCCGAACCGCGCCAGACGCGCCCGGTGACCAGTTGGAACGGACGCGTAGCGATTTCCTGGCCGGCACCGGCCACGCCGATGATCACCGACTCGCCCCAGCCTTTATGGCAGCACTCAAGCGCCGCACGCATCAGTTGCACATTGCCGATGCACTCGAAGGAAAAGTCCACGCCGCCGTCGGTCAAATCGACAATCACGTCCTGGATTGGGCGGTCGTAATCTTTCGGGTTAATGCAGTCGGTAGCCCCCAGTTGCTTGGCGATTTCGAACTTGGCCGGGTTGATGTCGATGGCAATGATGCGACCGGCCTTGGCCTTGACCGCGCCGATCACGGCCGACAGGCCGATACCGCCCAGCCCGAAGATAGCCACGGTGTCGCCCGGTTTGACCTTGGCGGTGTTGAGCACCGCGCCGATGCCCGTGGTGACGCCGCAACCAAGCAGGCAGACTTTTTCCAGCGGAGCTTCCTTAGGAATCTTGGCCACGGAGATTTCCGGCAACACGGTGTACTCGGAGAACGTCGACGTGCCCATGTAGTGGAAAATCGGCTGGCCCTTGTAGGAAAAGCGCGTAGTGCCATCCGGCATCAGGCCTTTGCCTTGGGTAGAACGGATGGCCTGGCACAGGTTGGTCTTGCCCGACAGGCAGAATTTGCACTTGCCACATTCCGGGGTGTACAGCGGGATCACATGATCGCCGACAGCGACTGAAGTTACGCCCTCGCCGATGGCTTCGACCACTGCGCCGCCTTCGTGACCCAGGATCGACGGAAAAATGCCTTCCGGGTCCGCACCCGACAACGTATAGGCATCGGTGTGGCACACGCCGGAGGCAACCACCCGCAACAGCACCTCGCCAGCCTTGGGCATGGCGACGTCCACTTCCACGATCTCAAGGGGCTTCTTGGCTTCGAAGGCTACGGCGGCGCGGGACTTGATCATCCGGGTTTCTCCAGGGGGTTAAAAATTGATTGCAGCAGTGTAAAACATGGCTGCCTGATTAATAATCCAGGCGAAAGCAAAACTTTATTGCTGTACAGGGATAATGACCATGCTGGAAAACCGCTGGGAAGGCATCGACGAATTCGTCGCAGTGGCCGAGTGCAGCCAATTCACGGCGGCGGCAGAGCGCCTGGGAGTATCGTCGTCCCATATAAGCCGCCAGGTGGCACGCCTGGAGGAGCGGTTGCAAACGCGCCTGTTGTATCGCAGTACACGCAAGGTGACGCTGACCGAAGCGGGTCAGACGTTTCTGCAACATTGCCAGCGTTTGCAGGATGGTCGCGAAGAAGCCCTGCGGGCAGTAGGCGACCTCACCAGCGAACCCAAGGGCATGTTGCGCATGACCTGCGCAGTCGCCTATGGCGAGCGCTTTATCGTGCCACTGGTGACCCGGTTCATGGCGCTCTATCCGCAACTGCGGGTGGATATCGAACTGAGCAACCGTCAATTGGATCTGGTGCACGAGGGCCTGGATTTGGCCATCCGCCTGGGTCGCCTGCAAGACTCGCGCATGGTCGCCAGCCGCCTGGCACCGCGACGCATGTACCTGTGCGCCTCCCCTTCCTACCTGGAACGGTATGGTCGGCCCCATAGCTTGTCGGAATTGAGTCGGCATAACTGCCTGATCGGCAGCTCGGATATCTGGCAACTGGCCCAGGACGGGCGGGAATTTTCCCAAAGGGTTCAGGGAAACTGGCGCTGTAACAGTGGGCAGGCGGTGCTGGATGCGGCGCTGCAAGGTGTAGGGCTGTGTCAGTTGCCGGATTATTACGTGCTGGAGCATTTGCACAGTGGTGCGCTGGTGTCATTGCTGGAGGCGCATCAGCCACCGAATACGGCGGTGTGGGCGCTGTACCCGCAGCAGCGGCATTTGTCGCCGAAGGTCAGGAAGCTGGTGGACTTTCTCAAAGAAGGCTTGGGTGACAATTCGGTCTATCGAACATAAACAGCTACCGTTCGTGCATTGCCTGGACACCGGTTAATAACCGCTTTCATTAGAAAACCAGGCAAGCCCATGACGTCCAACACTCGGCAACTCCAGCATATCAATCATTTTGTCCGAAAGGTTCTGGCCGACTTTCCGGTGCCCAGCGCAATCGCAGCCCAATTGCTTTGCGAGCATCTACAACCATTCACTCAGGAACAACTGGACCCGGATACTACGTTCCTGACCACTCTGGAATACAACCTCGACAATCCCAATGCACCCTACACTGCAGTGATCGTCCAATCCATGAGCCTGACCGAGGCCATGATCTGCAATGCGCCCCATGCCCCTGGCGGCATGATCAACAACACGGGCTTTTCCACTATCGCGCCGTACTTCAATATCGTCGATGAACTGCCGCGCCTGATGGATAACCGCATACCGCAAATGTTCAACGAAGAGTTCATCACTTCCGGCTGGATCCCGCCCAGACGGTATGAGGCGCTTTACCGGCAAAGCGAACCTCAGGTCTACGACCCGACCACCCAACTGGAGATCGCGCCAGCCGTTCTCAGAAAGGTGATTGACTCAAGCAACTTTGAACAAACCTATGACAAGGCCATCACCCAATTCTGGGGGGAGCATCGGGACAATTACACCACCCTGATGCGCATTGCCTTCGCCAAGGCTTACCTCAATCAGTACGAAGAATTCACGCTCACCGAAGCAGAACGGCAACTGGCCGCACGAGCGGCAGGTATCGGCGTCGACAGGGACGCCAGCAACCTGACCCTTGAAGATTTTCAGGCGCCCTACTCACCGGATAAAAACTTATCCGTGCGCGTGCTGCGCATTCATCAGTTCGACGCCACCGACATTCTTACGATTACCGACACCCAGAGCCAGATCACCCTGCTGTACGTCCCCGGCAACTCCTCCCCCATCCATGGTTTCAACAGCCCAACGGACATGCGCAATGCGCTGGTAAAAGTGGCCAAGGACCCGACCCAGCGCAAAGCGCTGACCAACCACTTTGAACCCGACTCGATTGACTCCGGCCTGATCTACTGTGGTGTCGAGGAAGCATTGATCGGTATGGCGATGTACCCGGAATCTTCCAGCCCCGCCGGTTTTTTCAATAGCTTGTTGCGCAACGGTTATTGGGACCCCGAGCAATACATTAATAACCCAATGTATCCGGCGCTCAGAAGCAACCCATTTGCGTTTATCGCACGACAGATCCGCAGTCGGATTGCAAAATTGGCAGCCAAAACCGTTGTCTCGCCCTTGGACACATTCAAAGCCGACACCCTCGACGCCTTGGATAAAGCCTGCCTGCTGGCGATCCCCGTGGCGCTGACCATGGGCACCGCGTTGCTGGCGGAGTTTTGTTTCATTACCTCAGGTTTGACTGGCATGGCGATCGGCGCCGATGACGTGCTCAAGGACAAACCCCACGCCGTTGAGCGCATGGTGTTCGGCGCCCTGAACGCGCTCCCGGTGGTTATCCACGGCATCAGCAAAGGCGCGAGCAGTCTCGAGGCGTTACGCCCCGTGCTTGGCCCGGCTACGCGGGCAGAGGAGGGCCAGATCAACGTCAAGGTGATCACTCAGGCCTCCGCCCAAACCGAGACTCGCCCCCTGGTCGCTGCAACATCTCCCAGCGGCTTGCAGACCGTCAAAATTCAGGGCGAGACCTTCCTGACCTACAAAAGCCCGAATGACTGGGGTTCTTTTGAGCTGTTCGTGAATAATCCAGAAGCCCCCGAGAAGACTCAAGCCACGGGTCTCTACGCTATTCAGAGCTCCGACCTGCAATGGCGACGTGCCGGATTGACCGGAGGGGGGGCATTTCGCAATGCCTGGCAACGGGTTTACAAACTGTTCGATAGCACCCAGCAGTTGAGTTTCTTCAGCGCCTACCAGATGCCAGCGCCCGTGCGCGAGACCGTCGTGCAGATGCTCACCGACACCAGCTCATTTTCGGAAGATTTCGAACCCTTCGGAATGGATGCACAGTCGATCAGCAACGCCCGGAGACTGTTCTTTGAGAAAAGGAGCCAATTAAACCAGGATTCGGCGATCTTCTTTCACCACCTGCCCTACTCGCCCCTGCAGCCGGTCCTCCCCCGCTTGAGCTTGAACGAATCACAGCAAAGCATTATCGAGAAACTGCTACGTGCCAGTGACGGCCTCGTGATCGGCGAAAGCCACAGCGCCGAATCGAGCAAAGCCTTTCTGATCGACAACATGCAGATACTCGCCAGCCAAGGTGTCAAACGCATCTACTTCGAACATCTGCTGACGGATGTGCATATTCCGATGCTGAAGGCTTTTTACCGGTCGAAGAACGCCCCTATGGCCGAGGCGCTGACAAACTTCCTGAACGGGATCTACCCATTGCCCCGAAACCACTATTACTCATTCACAAACGTCGTGACCAAAGCCCGAGAGGCCGGAATCAAGATCCAGCCGATCGACTGCACCGTGAGCTACATACTTCGCGATATGCGCGACAGTGCGGGAACCCTGCGCCAGCGGATGATGAACTATTACGCTACCGAGGTGATTCAGTGGATCCAGACCTCCAAGCGCCAACCCGGTAAATGGGTCGCACTGGTGGGCGATACCCATACCAATACGTTCAAGGACATCCCTGGGCTGGCCGAACTCACCGGCAGCATCGGCCTGCGGATAGAAGACAGGATGGGCACCCACCCGTTGGGCATCGAAGTCGATCCGGGGCGCACCGCCAGCCTGGGCCTGAACAAAGGGGAAGGCACGGTCAAAGCCAACCTGGTCTTGCGCGTTGATCCTGCCGCGTTGCAGCACTCAATGGAATCACAGCCCGGCCCTTCGCACAGTCGAGTGGTGAAGTCGGCCCAGGCACTGCTGACACGGCCAGGCCAATTCATGCTCACCGAGGCCACCCACATTGACTATCGGTCCCGACGCGGGGACCTGCGCAGTTTCAGGATCAACAGCCAGAAAGGCCGGAACTCCATCAACGTGGTCGGCTGGCCTATTGATGAGAAGCCATTCGACAGCATTGAGGCATTGGTGAGCGAGCTGAAAACCCTGCCCGGGTTGGAGCAAGTCTACGGCTGAGGGTCAGGACGCCTGATAAGCCCGGCGCTGACGCAGCCATTCAAGGTCTTCGGGGCGGGTGACCTTGATATTGTCCGCACGCCCTTCGACCAGCCGCGGCGCCTGGCCGGACCATTCCATGGCCGACGCTTCGTCGGTGATCACGGCGTCCGCCACCAGGCTGTCGGCCAAGGCGCGGTGCAAGGCCCCCAGGCGGAACATCTGCGGCGTATAAGCCTGCCAGATCAGGCTGCGGTCAACGGTTTCCACCACGCGGCCATGCTTGTCGACGCGCTTGAGCGTGTCGCGAGCCGGCACCGCCAGCAGACCGCCCACCGGGTCATCCGCCAGTTCAGCCAAGAGTTTGTCGAGGTCATCACGGCTCAAGTTAGGCCGCGCCGCGTCATGCACCAGCACCCAGTCATCATCACTGGCACCCAGGGCATTAAGGTGCAGCAGTGCATTAAGCACCGAGCCCGAGCGTTCCGAGCCACCGTCCGCACGCTGGATGCGCGGGTCTGTGGCGCACGCCAGGGTGGGCCAATAAGGATCATCAACAGCAAGACTGACCACCAGGCCCTTGAGCGAGGGGTGGTCGAGAAAACAGCCGAGGCTGTGTTCGAGAATAGTGCGCCCGCCCAATTGCAGGTATTGCTTGGGACGGTCCGCGGCCATACGGGCACCGACGCCCGCGGCAGGAATCACGGCCCAGAAGGCCGGTAGATCGTTATTCATTGGGCCAACTGGTAGAGGGTCTCGCCCTCCTTGACCATGCCCAACTCATGACGAGCCCGCTCTTCAACGGTCTCCGTACCTTTTTTCAGCTCAAGCACTTCGGCGTCCAGGACACGGTTGCGCTCCAGCAGGCGTTCGTTTTCGGCACGCTGGTCGGCAATTTGCTGGGTCAGCTCTTCCACCTGCGCAAAGCTGCCATTACCGACCCATAGGCGGTACTGCAGGCCAGCCAGCAACAAGAGCAAGACGAGGAACAACCAATTGGGACTGCGCATCGAAATCCGGATATCCAGTGAAAAAAGACAGTCATGCAAACCTTTTGCAGCAACTGATAGCACAAAGCCTGGAAAAACCAGGCTTGCGCTTGTCAGTCAGCAGATTAGCGCCGAAATTCACACTTTCGTGAAATTTCTGACGCAACCCGCCGACTTTTTACCATTTACTGCTTAGCCGCGAAACTCGCCGCGACCGTTGTACTTGGCTTTACCTGCCAATTGCTCTTCGATGCGCAGCAATTGGTTGTACTTGGAAACGCGATCGGAACGGCACAGGGAGCCGGTCTTGATCTGGCCCGCCGAAGTGCCCACGGCCAGGTCGGCAATGGTGGAATCTTCGGTTTCGCCGGAGCGGTGGGAGATCACGGCGGTGTAGCCCGCAGCCTTGGCCATCTGGATGGCTTCCAGGGTTTCGGTCAAGGTGCCGATCTGGTTGAACTTGATCAGGATCGAGTTGGCGATCTTCTTGTCGATGCCTTCTTTAAGGATCTTGGTGTTGGTCACGAACAAGTCGTCGCCCACCAGCTGGATTTTCTCGCCGATCTTGTCGGTGAGGATTTTCCAGCCATCCCAATCGGACTCGTCCAGGCCGTCTTCGATCGAGATGATCGGGTAGCGCTGGGTCAGGCCCTTCAGGTATTCAGCGAAACCTTCTGAGTTGAACACCTGGCCTTCGCCGGACAGGTTGTACTTGCCATCCTCAAAGAATTCGCTGGCCGCACAGTCCAGGGCCAGGGTCACGTCGGTGCCCAGTTTGTAGCCGGCGTTGGCCACGGCTTCGGAAATCACTTTCAGTGCATCTTCGTTGGAGGCCAGGTTCGGTGCGAAACCACCTTCGTCACCCACAGCGGTGCTCAGGCCACGGGCCTTCAGTACAGCCTTGAGGTGATGGAAAATCTCGGTGCCCATGCGCAGGCCTTCGGAGAAGGACTTGGCGCCCACCGGCTGCACCATGAATTCCTGGATGTCGACGTTGTTATCCGCGTGCTCGCCACCGTTGATGATGTTCATCATCGGTACCGGCATCGAGTAGACGCCCGGGGTGCCGTTCAGGTTGGCGATGTGCGCGTACAACGGCAGGTCCTGGTCCTGAGCTGCTGCCTTGGCGGCAGCCAGGGACACGGCGAGGATTGCATTGGCGCCGAGGCTGCCTTTGTTTTCAGTGCCGTCGAGCTTGATCATCGCGTGGTCCAGGGCTTTCTGGTCCAGCGGGTCCTTGCCCAGCAACAGGTCACGAATCGGACCGTTGATGTTGGCTACAGCCTTGAGTACACCCTTGCCCAGGTAACGGCTCTTGTCGCCATCACGCAGTTCCAGCGCTTCGCGCGAACCGGTGGAAGCACCGGACGGCGCGCAGGCGCTGCCGATGATGCCGTTATCGAGAAGCACGTCGGCTTCGACGGTGGGGTTGCCACGGGAGTCGAGAACTTCACGACCTTTGATGTCGACGATTTTTGCCATTGTTGTAAACACTCCAAAGTTGACGAAAACGACGCAGCTGAAGGAAATCTTTTGACCGACCGCAAGGGTGGAACAACGGGGCAGGCTTGCAGACGACAAGGCTCAGGCCCAAGGGCCTGAGCATTTAGCGTGGGAAATTCTACCGGAGAAATGGCAGTTACGCGGTCTCTACCGTCGGAAAACTCTTGACCAGCTCGTCCAACTGCTTGAGTTGGGCCAGGAATGGCTCCAGCTTGTCCAGGCGCAGGGCGCATGGGCCATCACATTTGGCGTTGTCCGGGTCCGGGTGGGCTTCAAGGAACAGGCCCGCCAGCGACTGGCTCATGCCCGCCTTGGCCAGGTCGGTGACCTGGGCACGGCGACCGCCGGCGGAGTCCGAGCGACCACCGGGCATTTGCAGCGCGTGGGTCACGTCGAAGAACACCGGGTATTCGAACTGTTTCATGATGCCGAAACCGAGCATGTCCACCACGAGGTTGTTGTAGCCGAAGCTCGAACCACGCTCGCAGAGGATCAACTGGTCGTTACCCGCTTCCACGCACTTGCTCAGGATGTGTTTCATCTCCTGAGGGGCGAGGAACTGGGCTTTCTTGATGTTGATCACAGCGCCGGTCTTGGCCATGGCGACCACGAGGTCGGTCTGGCGCGACAGGAAGGCCGGCAACTGGATGATGTCGCACACCTCGGCGACCACGGCAGCCTGCTCAGGCTCGTGGACGTCGGTGATGATCGGCACGCCGAAGGCTTGCTTGATGTCCTGGAAGATCCGCATGCCTTCTTCAAGGCCCGGGCCGCGATAGGAGGTCACGGAAGAACGGTTGGCCTTGTCGAAACTGGCCTTGAACACGTATGGGATGCCCAGCTTCTGGGTAACCCGCACGTATTCTTCACAGACCTGCATCGCCATGTCGCGGCTTTCCAGCACGTTCATGCCGCCGAACAGCACCATGGGCTTGTCGTTGGCAATCTCGATATCGCCTACGCGAATGATCTTCTGGGCCATCAGGGTTACGCCTTCTTCTGATGTTGCGTCAGTGCTGCTTTGACGAAACCGCTGAACAACGGGTGACCGTCGCGCGGCGTCGAGGTGAACTCCGGGTGGAACTGGCAGGCCACGAACCACGGATGATCCGGCGCTTCGACCACTTCAACCAGCTTGCCGTCACCGGAGCGACCGGAAATCTTCAGGCCAGCCTCTTTGATCTGCGGCAGCAGATTGTTGTTCACTTCATAGCGGTGACGGTGACGCTCGACGATTACGTCCTTGCCGTAGCAGTCGTGTACCAGCGAGCCGGCTTCCAGCAAGCAGTCCTGCGCACCAAGGCGCATGGTGCCGCCCAGGTCGGACGTTTCGGTACGGGTTTCAACGGCGCCGGTGGCGTCTTCCCACTCGGTGATCAGGCCGACGACCGGGTGGCCGCTGCTGTGATCGAACTCGGTGGAGTTGGCGTCTTTCCAGCCCAGCACGTTACGGGCGAACTCGATAACGGCCACTTGCATGCCCAGGCAGATACCCAGGTAGGGCACCTTGTTCTCGCGAGCGTATTGCACCGCGGTGATCTTGCCTTCCACGCCACGCAGGCCGAAACCGCCCGGCACGAGAATCGCGTCAACGCCTTCGAGCAGCGCAGTGCCCTGGTTCTCGATATCTTCGGAATCGATGTAGCGCAGGTTGACCTTGGTACGGTTGCTGATGCCGGCGTGGCTCATCGCTTCAATCAGCGACTTGTACGCGTCCAGCAGCTCCATGTACTTGCCGACCATGGCGATGGTGACTTCATGCTCAGGGTTGAGCTTGGCGTCGACCACGGCTTCCCACTCGGACAGGTCCGCGCCATTGCACTGCAGGCCGAAACGCTCGACCACAAAATCATCCAGCCCCTGCGAATGCAGGATGCCCGGGATCTTGTAGATGGTGTCGGCGTCTTCCAGCGCGATCACCGCACGCTCTTCAACGTTGGTGAATTGCGCGATCTTGCGGCGCGAGGAAATGTCGATCGGGTGATCGGAACGGCACACCAGTACGTCAGGTTGCAGGCCGATGGAACGCAGTTCCTTGACCGAGTGCTGGGTAGGCTTGGTTTTGGTTTCGCCGGCGGTGGCGATGTACGGCACCAGTGTCAGGTGCATCAGCATCGCGCGCTTGGCGCCGACTTCGAAACGCAGCTGGCGGATGGCTTCAAGGAACGGTTGGGATTCGATGTCACCCACGGTGCCACCGATCTCGACCATCGCCACGTCGGCATCGCCTGCACCCTTGATGATGCGGCGCTTGATTTCGTCGGTAATGTGCGGGATCACCTGGATGGTTGCACCCAGGTAGTCACCACGGCGCTCTTTGCGCAGCACGTGCTCGTAGACACGGCCGGTGGTGAAGTTGTTGTTCTGGGTCATGGTCGTGCGGATGAACCGCTCGTAGTGGCCCAGGTCCAGGTCGGTCTCGGCGCCGTCGTGAGTGACGAACACTTCACCGTGCTGGAACGGGCTCATGGTGCCCGGGTCGACGTTGATGTACGGGTCCAGCTTGAGCATGGTGACTTTAAGCCCCCGCGCCTCCAGGATGGCCGCCAATGAAGCGGAGGCAATGCCTTTCCCCAATGAAGAAACAACACCGCCCGTGACGAATATGTAGCGCGTCATGAAAAACCCTAGAAGTCTGCGTTAAAGCGGTCCGAGCCGCCGGGGAAAGCGAAGGAAGGCCGAAGCCCCCGATCACCTGCATTAATCACAGTGCACCTTTCAAAAAAACCGCCGCGTTGTGACAGACCAGCAAGGAAACACCGGTACGTTGATCGCTACACATTTTTTGGAATCGCCCAGCAAAGACTGCTTGGTAATCGGCAACTGCTGCGATTCAGTCGAATCCACAGAAGTTGTATCAAGAAGGGAGCGTAGTCTACCGGAAAGGCGCTATCAGCTCAAACCTTGATCGCAGGTCTGTGGCAACCAATGTAATTGCCAGTCATCCAGCGGACTGGCCCTCAGCCCCGCAAGCGTTGGTACAGCCAGCAATTGCTCGCCCCGATAGACCAGCGGCAATCTGCCACGGACGAAGCCCGGCATACCACTTTCATTCAACAGGCGCTTGAGATCACGCCGGCCTCGACCTGGCACTTCGACGATTTCGCCACCCTGGCGATAACGAATCGACAAGGGTCCCTCGGGAGCCTTGCCGGCAAACATCAGTTGGCCGTTCCCGGGTAACTCTAGTGGATTTCGCGGATCGGGCCAGCTCACCGACACGTCGGAAAATTCCGACCACGTGGAAGGCAGCCACCAAATGCGTTCGCCGCAACGATGAAGCTGACCGTCGGCCAGGCGCCATAACGGCTGTGCGTCCCCCTTGGCATCGCGCAGGGCGTACCAACTGGCCCAGTGGTCACTGTCGGGCAGACGAGTCAGGGGATTCAGCCAATGACGCAAGGCATTGCGCTGGCGCGCATCGGAAAGATCGCGCAACGGAGCAAGGACCAAGGAAGGCAAAGGCAACCAGGGAAACGCTGAAGGCTGATCGGCGGCGGTCAGATCCATGTGCGCCAGTTCGTCGAGCAGGCCCTGGGCTTCACTCAGGTGCTCGGCAGTGCGCGCCAGGCTTGATACTGCCTGAGGCCAGCGCTGCGTCAGCGTTGGAAAGACCTGGTGACGCAGGTAATTGCGCGAGAACCGTGGATCGGCGTTCGAAGGGTCTTCAATCCACTTCAATTGGTGTTCGTGGGCGTAGGCTTGCAGTGCTCCGCGGGAAACCGCCAGCAATGGCCGCACCAAGTGCCCCGTCGCCAACGGGCGACGCTCGGGCATTGCCGCCAACCCACGCACTCCGGCTCCGCGTAACAGGCGGAACAGCAGGGTCTCGGCTTGATCGTCGCGATGCTGGGCGGTGAGCAGCACCTCCCCTGCCCCGATCACCTCGGTAAACGCCTGGTAACGTGCGTTACGCGCGGCACGCTCCAGGCTGGAACCGGGTTGCACCTGCACACGCAAGACCTGCAAAGGTATGCCCAGGCTGTCACATAACGCTTGGCAATGACTGGGCCAGGCGTCAGCGGCCGCTTGCAGCCCATGATGGACATGCACAGCGCTGATGGGCGGCAGGGTTTCGGTGTTTGCCAGGGAAGCCAGAAGGTGCAGCAGGACGGTGGAGTCGAGGCCACCGGAGAATGCAATGCGCCAGGCCGGAGCATTGCGCCAGGGGGCCAGGGTTTTCAGGAGTCTGGCGGGTAGAGCCGGTTTCATCAGATGTCCCCGCCGCAAATCTGGAATACATAAGCCGAGCATACACAAAGCAAATGTGGGAGGGGGCTTGCTCCCGATTGCTGAGTGTCAGTCACTGCATCTGGTGACTGATCCACCGCTATCGGGAGCAAGCCCCCTCCCACATTGAGTTACGGCGTCGACTTTAGAGACCGTAGCTCATAAGGCGCTCGTAACGACGGGCCAGCAGCGCTTCGTTATCCAGCTTCTTGAGCATCGCCAGTTGCGAGCCCAGTTCAGCACGGATGGTCGCGGCAGCCGCGGCCGGGTCACGGTGGGCGCCGCCCAGTGGCTCGGCGATCACTTTGTCCACGATACCCAGGCCCTTGAGGCGATCGGCGGTGATGCCCATGGCTTCAGCCGCATCCGGCGCCTTCTCTGCGGTTTTCCACAGGATCGAGGCGCAACCTTCCGGCGAAATCACCGCGTAGGTCGAATATTGCAGCATGTTCAACTGGTCGCACACGCCAATGGCCAGCGCACCGCCGGAACCACCTTCACCGATCACGGTGGCGATGATCGGGGTTTTCAGGCGAGCCATGACCCGCAGGTTCCAGGCAATCGCTTCACTCTGGTTGCGCTCTTCGGCGTCGATACCCGGGTATGCGCCCGGAGTGTCGATGAAGGTCAGGATCGGCATCTTGAAGCGCTCGGCCATTTCCATCAGGCGGCAAGCCTTGCGGTAGCCTTCCGGACGCGGCATACCGAAGTTGCGACGGACTTTCTCGCGCACTTCACGACCTTTCTGATGGCCGATCACCATTACCGGCTGGTCGTCCAGGCGAGCGATACCGCCCACAATGGCCGCGTCGTCGGAGAAGTGGCGGTCGCCGTGCAGCTCATCGAACTCGGTGAAGATGTGTTCGATGTAGTCCAGGGTGTACGGACGGCGCGGGTGGCGAGCCAGGCGCGCGATCTGCCAACTGGTCAGCTTGCCGAAGATGTCTTCGGTGAGCGTGCTGCTTTTGTCTTGCAGGCGAGCGATTTCGTCGCCGATATTCAGCGAATTGTCATTGCCGACCAGGCGCAGCTCTTCGATCTTGGCTTGCAGGTCAGCGATCGGCTGTTCGAAATCAAGAAAATTCGGGTTCATAAGCGTCCGTCTTGGGTCGACGGCCAAGGAGTGCCTGGCCAGCCGGTTGTCTATTCGCGCCCTACCTTAAGGGAGAGGCGCGTTTAGGTCGAGATTAAATGTTCAGCCGAGGTCAGGGGTACTGACCGTCAACGGTATTGGAGGAAGACGTTGTCTCGCCCGAACTGGTCACGCAAAGCTTGAATCAAGCCATCAGCCGGATCAATCCGCCACGTCTCACCAAACTGCAACATGGCCTTGGCGTCGCTGCCGGTGTACTCCATGGTTACCGGGCACGCGCCGCGGTGGCGCTTGAGCAGGTCACCCAACCAGCGTAGCTGATCGCCCTTGAGCGCTTCGGTCTTGACCTTCAAGCGCAGGCTTTCGGCCAGGTTGGTGCGCGCATCTTCCATGCTCATCACCCGTTTGATACGCAGGCGCAGGCCACCGGAGAAGTCATCATTGCTGACCTCCCCTTCCACCACCACCATGGCGTCGGTCTGCAAAAGTGACTGGGCGGAGTGGAACGCGTCGGCAAACAGTGACGCTTCGATCCGGCCCGAGCGGTCATCCAGGGTGATGAAACCCATTTTGTCGCCCTTTTTATTTTTCATCACCCGCAGGGCGATGATCATGCCGGCGACGGTCTGGGTATCCCGCGCGGGCTTGAGGTCGATAATGCGCTGGCGGGCGAAACGGCGGATTTCGCCTTCGTACTCGTCAATCGGGTGGCCGGTGAGGTACAGGCCCAAGGTGTCTTTCTCACCTTTGAGGCGTTCCTTGAGGGTCAGCTCCTTGGCCTTGCGATGATTGGCGTAGACATCCGCATCCTCTTCGACGAACAGCCCGCCAAACAGGTCGGCGTGGCCGCTGTCATGGGTGCGGGCAGTCTGTTCGGCAGCCTTGATCGCCTCTTCCATGGCGGTAAGCAGCACCGCACGGTTACGGTCGATATTGGCCTGGTAAGCCTTCGGCTCATCATGGAAATACGGGCCGAGACGGTCGAGCGCGCCGCTGCGGATCAAGCCATCAAGGGTACGTTTGTTGATGCGCTTGAGGTCAACACGCGCGCAGAAGTCGAACAGGTCCTTGAATGGCCCATCCTGACGCGCTTCGGTGATGGCCTCCACCGGGCCTTCGCCCACGCCCTTGATCGCGCCGAGGCCATAGATGATGCGACCTTCGTCATTCACCGTGAACTTGAACTCAGAGGCGTTCACGTCCGGCGCATCCAGGCGCAGCTTCATGGTGCGCACTTCCTCGATCAAGGTCACGACCTTGTCGGTGTTGTGCATATCGGCCGACAGTACCGCAGCCATGAACGGCGCCGGGTAGTGGGCTTTCAGCCAGGCGGTCTGGTACGACACCAGGCCATAGGCGGCGGAGTGGGATTTGTTGAAACCATAACCGGCGAATTTTTCTACCAGGTCGAAGATGTTACCGGCCAGGTCGGCGTCGATGTTGTTGGTGGCGCACCCCTCGATGAAACCGCCGCGCTGCTTGGCCATTTCCTCGGGTTTCTTTTTACCCATGGCGCGACGCAGCATGTCCGCACCACCGAGGGTGTAGCCGGCCATTACCTGGGCGATCTGCATCACCTGTTCCTGATACAGGATGATGCCGTACGTCGGCGCCAATACAGGCTTGAGGCCCTCGTATTGATAGTCGGAGTGCGGGTAAGCCAGCTCGGCGCGACCGTGCTTGCGGTTGATGAAGTCATCCACCATGCCCGACTGCAGCGGGCCCGGACGGAACAGCGCCACCAGTGCGATCAAGTCTTCCAGGCAGTCGGGCTTGAGCTTTTTGATCAGCTCTTTCATGCCCCGGGATTCAAGCTGGAACACCGCCGTGGTTTCGGCCTTTTGCAGCAGGCTGTAGGTCGGTTTGTCGTCCAGCGGGATAAACGCGATATCCAGCGGTTCTTCGCCGACCTTGGCGCGGTCGCGGTTGATGGTCTTGAGTGCCCAGTCGATGATTGTCAGGGTACGCAGGCCGAGGAAGTCGAACTTCACCAGACCGGCCGCCTCCACGTCATCCTTGTCGAACTGGGTGACCAGGCCGTCGCCTTCTTCATCGCAGTAGATCGGTGAAAAGTCGGTGAGCTTGGTCGGCGCAATAACCACACCACCGGCGTGTTTACCGACGTTACGCACCACGCCTTCGAGCTTGCGCGCCATGTCCCAGATTTCGGCAGCTTCTTCATCGACCTTGATAAAGTCGCGCAGGATTTCTTCCTGCTCGTAGGCTTTTTCCAGGGTCATGCCGACTTCGAACGGGATCATCTTCGACAGGCGGTCGGCCAGGCCGTAGGACTTGCCCTGCACCCGCGCCACGTCGCGAATTACCGCTTTCGCCGCCATAGAACCGAAGGTGATGATCTGACTTACCGCGTTGCGGCCGTATTTCTCGGCAACGTATTCAATCACGCGGTCACGACCATCCATGCAGAAGTCGACGTCGAAGTCGGGCATCGACACCCGTTCCGGGTTCAGGAACCGTTCGAACAGCAGGTCATATTCCAGCGGGTCAAGGTCGGTAATCTTCTGAACATAGGCCACCAGCGAGCCAGCACCTGACCCCCGGCCGGGACCTACCGGTACGCCGTTGTTTTTGGCCCACTGGATAAAGTCCATTACGATCAGGAAGTAGCCGGGGAATCCCATCTGGATGATGATATCCAGCTCGAAATTCAACCGGTCGACATACACCTGGCGCTTGGCTTCGTAGTCTTCAGTGGTGTCCTTGGGCAGCAGAACGCTAAGGCGTTCTTCCAGGCCATCGAACGACACTTTGCGAAAGTATTCGTCGATGGTCATGCCATCGGGTATCGGGAAGTTGGGCAAAAAGTGCTTGCCCAGTTTCACTTCGATGTTGCAGCGCTTGGCGATCTCGACGGAGTTTTCCAGGGCCTCGGGCAAATCGCTGAACAGCTGCGCCATTTCATCGGCGCTTTTGAGGTATTGCTCTTCGCTGTAATTCTTCGAGCGGCGCGGGTCATCCAGGGCCCGGCCTTCGCCGATGCACACGCGGGTTTCATGGGCCTCGAAATCTTCTTTCTTGATAAACCGCACATCGTTGGTCGCCACCAGCGGAGCACCCAGCTTATCGGCCAGGGCTACGGCAGCATGCAGTTGTTCTTCATCGTTGGGGCGGTTGGTACGCTGGACTTCCAGGTAGAAACGGTCCGGGAATACCTGCATCCACTCACGTGCCAGCACCTCGGCTTCCTGGGGATTACCGCCCAGCAACGCGATACCGATCTCGCCCTCTTTAGCCGCCGAGAGCATGATCAGGCCTTCGCTGGCTTCGGCCACCCACTCGCGCTCGATGATGATCGAGCCGTTGCGCTGGCCGTCGATAAAGCCGCGGGAAATCAGTTCAGTGAGGTTGCGATAACCCACGCCGTTCATCGCCAGCAGGCTGATGCGGCTCAGTGGGTTATCCGGGTCCTTGTTGGACAGCCACAGGTCGGCGCCACAGATCGGCTTGATGCCGGCGCCCATGGCGTTCTTGTAGAACTTGACCAGGGAACACATGTTGTTCTGATCGGTTACCGCCACCGCAGGCATATTCATGCCCACCAGGGTTTTGACCAGTGGTTTGATCCGTACCAGGCCGTCGACCAGGGAGTACTCAGTGTGCAGGCGCAGGTGAACGAATGAAGCCGGCATAGTGATCCTGTCTTGATACATGAAAACAACAAGGCCCGGATTGTACCGGGCCTTGGTAAAAACATCAGCCTTGCTGCTAAACCTCGATCAGACTTTCGCGGGCCTCATAAGCCAGGCGTACCGGGGCAAACGAGCGGCGATGGATCGGGGTCGGGCCCAGCCGAGCCAGGGCTTCCAGATGAACGGGCGTCGGGTAGCCTTTATGGCCGCCAATCCCGTAGCCGGGGTAGATCAGTTCGAACGCAGCCATTTCACGGTCACGGCTGACCTTGGCGAGGATCGAGGCGGCGGCAATGGCTGGAACCTTGCTATCGCCCTTGACCACCGCTTCGGACGGCATCGCAAGCTTCGGGCAACGGTTGCCATCGATCATCGCCATTTTCGGGGTGATATGCAGCCCTTCAACAGCACGCTGCATGGCTAACATGGTTGCATGGAGGATATTAAGTTCGTCGATTTCCTCGACTTCAGCGCGAGCGATATGCCAACTCAGGGCCTTTTCACAGATCTCGTCATAGAGCTTTTCGCGACGGGCTTCGGTAAGCTTTTTCGAATCATTGAGGCCCAGGATCGGGCGGTTCGGATCTAGGATTACCGCCGCCGTGACCACTGCGCCACACAGCGGGCCGCGTCCTACTTCGTCAACACCGGCCACCAGTTCGTGAGCTTGGGCAACCAGGCTGAAATCCAGCCCCATTTGCGTGGTCATAAGGCTTCCTGTTTATGGCCGATCAAGGTCAACACGGCGTCGGCCGCCTGGTTCGAGGCATCACGACGCAACGTGCGATGAATGTCGTCGAAACCACGGGTCTGCTCTTCGCCGCCGTCAATCAAGGGCAGTAGGGTCTGCGCAAGCGCTTCAGGCGTTGCATCGTCCTGCAACAACTCTGGCACCAGCAGGCGCTGGGCCAGCAGGTTGGGCAGGGAGATATAAGGGCTCTTGACCATGCGCTTGAGAATCCAGAAGGTCAGCGGCGCCAGGCGATAGGCTACAACCATTGGCCGCTTGTACAGCAAGGCTTCAAGGGTGGCAGTGCCCGACGCAATCAACACCGCATCGCAGGCTGCCAGAGCCAGATGGGACTGGCCGTCAAGCAGGGTCAGCGGCAGGTTGCGACCTTCCAGCAGGGTCTCGATCTGTGCGCGGCGTTGCGGGCTGGCACACGGCAGCACGAAGCGAACCCCCGGCTTTTGTGCCTGCAGACGTTCGGCGGCATCAAAAAACAGCGCCCCCAGACGCCCTACCTCTCCGCCACGACTGCCCGGCATCAACGCCACCAACGGGCCGTCGGGCAAACCCAGCTCGGCACGCGCGGCAGCACGATCGGCTTGCAACGGAATGGCATCGGCCAGGGTATGGCCGACAAACCGCACCGGTACGCCCTTCTCCTCGTAGAACCTGGCTTCGAACGGCAACAGGGTCAACATCAGGTCGCAGCCTTCGCGGATCTTCAACACGCGCTTCTGCCGCCACGCCCATACGGATGGGCTGACGTAGTGCACGGTCTTGATCCCGGCCTGACGCAATTTTAGTTCGATATTGAGGGTGAAATCCGGTGCATCGATGCCGATAAAGACGTCAGGCTTTTCATCGATCAGCGTCTTGATCAACAGCTTGCGGCGAGCGAGCAGCTCACGCAGGCGTCCCAACACCTCCACCAACCCCATGACCGACAGCCGCTCCATGGGGAAGTAGGAGGCAAGCCCTTCGGCCTGCATCAGCGGCCCACCCACACCGATAAACTCCACCGCAGGATGCTGGGCCTTGAGGGCTCGCATCAGGCCAGCACCCAGAATATCGCCGGACGCTTCACCGGCCACGAGTGCAATACGCAGATTGGCCATGATCAGCGAGTGATGCCGCGAGTCGACGCCTGGATCGAGTCACGGAACACCGCGACTTCCGGAAACAGGGTTGCCGGCTCGGTCAGTTCGGTCAGCGCCTGCTCAACCGTCAGCCCCTGACGGTAAACCGTCTTGTAGGCACGGCGCAGAGCGTGGATCGCCTCTTCGCTGAAACCGCGGCGGCGCATGCCTTCGAAGTTCATGCTGCGAGCCTCGGCAGGGTTGCCGAACACCGTCACGAATGCAGGCACATCCTTGCCAATGGCGGTGCCCATGCCGGAAAAGCTGTGGGCGCCGATATGGCAGTACTGATGCACCAGGGTGAAACCGGACAGGATCGCCCAGTCGTCAACGTGCACATGGCCTGCCAACGCAGTGTTGTTGACCAGGATGCAATGGTTGCCGATCACGCTGTCATGACCGATGTGCGCATAGGCCATGACCAGGTTGTGATCACCCAAAGTGGTTTCAGCGCGATCCTGTACGGTGCCGCGGTGAATGGTGACGCCTTCACGGATGATGTTGTGGTCACCGATTACCAGGCGTGTTTCTTCACCCTTGTACTTCATGTCCGGGGTGTCTTCGCCTACCGAGGAAAACTGGTAGATACGATTGTGTTTGCCAATACGGGTCGGACCTTTAAGGATCACGTGTGGCCCGATGACAGTCCCCTCGCCGATTTCCACACCTGCGCCGACGATCGACCAGGGGCCAACCTCAACGTCGGCGGCCAGTACGGCCGACGGATCGATGATTGCGCGAGGGTCAATCAAACTCATAGTTTGCGTTCCGCACAGATGATCTCGGCAGAGCATACCGGCTTGCCATCTACCGAGGCCTGGCATTCGAACTTCCAGATCTGGCGCTTGCAGCTGATGAACCTGGCTTCCAGGATCAACTGGTCACCCGGGGTGACCGGGTTGCGAAAACGCAGCTTGTCGGAGCCCACGAAATAGTAAAGCGTGCCGTCGGCAGGCTTGAGGTCGAGCATTTTGAAACCAAGGATACCGGCAGCCTGGGCCATCGCTTCGATGATCAACACGCCCGGCATGATGGGATGCGCTGGGAAGTGACCGTTGAAGAATGGTTCGTTGATGCTGACATTCTTGTAGGCACGAATGCGCTTTTCCTCGACATTGAGGTCCACTACGCGGTCCACCAGCAGGAACGGGTAACGGTGAGGCAGGTATTCGCGAATCTCGTTGATGTCCATCATTTCGGGGGGAAGCCTGTAATAAAGATTGGGGGCGGGCGAACTAAGCGCACGCCCCGCTAGCAAATCAAGGAGGCAGTCTAGCGGCTGTGCACACTTGATATGGAAATGGTATCAGCCTTCAGATGAAGCATTACCGCCAGGGGTCACGTCCCCAACACGCTTTTCCAGCTGTTTGATACGTCGTGCCATGTCGTCGATCTTCCTCAAACGCGCCGCGCTCTTGCGCCATTCAGCCGCAGGTTGCATGGCGGTACCGGAAGAATAGGCCCCCGGCTCGGTAATCGAGTGAGTCACCATGGTCATGCCGGTGATAAAGACGTTGTCGCAAATATCGATATGCCCCACCAGCCCGACGCCGCCGGCGAGCATGCAATGCTTGCCGATTTTGGTGCTGCCGGAAATACCCACGCACGCAGCCATGGCGGTGTGATCGCCAATCTGTACGTTGTGGGCGATCTGGATCTGGTTGTCGAGCTTCACGCCGTTACCGATCACCGTATCGGCCAAAGCCCCACGATCCACCGCAGTGTTTACACCGATCTCCACATCGTCGCCGATCAATACGCCGCCGACCTGGGCAATCTTGTGCCAGACACCTTTGGCGTTGGCAAAGCCAAAGCCTTCGCCGCCGATAACAGCGCCGGACTGAATGACCACACGCTGACCAATACGCACATCGTGGTAGAGGGTTACACGTGGGGCCAGCCAACCATTGGCACCGATTTCACAGCGTGCGCCGATAAAGCAGTGGGCGCCCACGGTGACACCTGCACCAATACGCGCCCCGCTCTCGATCACTGCAAACGCACCGATGCTGGCCGCAGGGTCAACCTGGGCATCATCGGCAATTACCGCAGATGGGTGGATGCCACCGGCCGCTTTCGGCTTGGGATCGAACAGGTGTGACGCCTTGGCGTACGACAGGTACGGGTCGGCCACCACCAGCGCATCCCCGATAAACCCTTCAGCGTCAGCGGCCTTCAGCAACACGGCTGCGGCCTGGCAATCAACCAGGTATTTACGGTATTGGGGATTTGCGAGGAAGCTCAACTGAGCTGGGCCAGCCTCCTGCAAGGTGGCTAGCCCAGTGATTTCTTTCTCCGGGGAGCCACGCAAGGTGGCTCCCAGGAACTCGGCCAACTCGCCGAGTTTGATAGTCGCGGTCATGGCTTACTTCAGCTGGTTCATGCGCTCGATCACCTGACGGGTGATGTCGTATTGAGGCTTGACGTCAATCACGGCGCCGCGCTCGAACACCAGGTCAAAGGCACCCTTCTTGATGACTTCTTCCACGGCGCTGTCGAGCTTGGGCTTGAGCTGCTTGAGCATTTCACGGTCGGCAACAGCCTTGGCTTCGTTCAGCTCCTTGGACTGGAACTGGTAGTCACGGGCCTTTTGCTTGAATTCAAGCTCCAGACGCTCGCGCTCGCCTTGCTGCATCTTGTCGCCACCGGCTACCAGACGATCCTGGATGCCCTTGGCGCTGCTTTCCAAGGTTTTGAGCTTGGTCAGCTGCGGACCGAATTTTTTCTCGGCATCCACGGCGTACTTCTTGGCCGCGTCGGATTCCAGCAGAGCCATCTGATAGTTCAGGACGGCGATTTTCATTTCGGCGAAGGCCGGGGTGGTTACCAGCACAGTGGCCAGCAAGACCAATTGAGTCAACTTACGCACGATGTACTCCTACAGAATCCGTTGTCGTTATCTTGGGTCAGACGCTTAGAACGTCTGGCCGAGGGAGAATTGGAAAATCTGGGTTTCAGCGTTATCCGGTTTCTTGATCGGCATGGCCAGCGCAAAGCTCAACGGGCCCAGCGCAGTCACCCAGGTCACACCCACGCCCACGGAGCTCGCCAGGTTGCTGAGGCTCACGTCGTTGCATTGGGTGTTGGACCGCGAACCGTTCGGGTTGGTGACTTGTTCACACTTGGAGTCGAACACGTTACCCACGTCCCAGAAGACTGAGGTGCGCAGCGAACGCTGGTCCTTGACGAATGGCAGCGGGAACAGGATCTCTGCACCACCCTGGATCAGCACGTTACCACCGAATGGCAGCGGGTCGTTGTCGTCGTCACGTCGAGTTCCGACGTTACCGGTGTCAGCAAAACCACGGCTTGGCGTACCACGCGGGCCCAAAGTACTGTCCTTGAAGCCACGTACCGAGTTGAAACCACCGGCGTAGTAGTTCTCATAGAACGGCAAGCCATCAGTGGAACCATAACCGTCGCCATAACCCAGCTCTGTGTGCAGGCGCATGGTGTAGTTATCGCTCAACGGCTGGAACAACTGGCCGCGGTAGTCGAGCTTGAAGAACGACAGGTCGCTGCCCGGTGTGGTGACTTCCGCAGTCAGGCTCTGGGAATGACCACGGGTTGCCAGTACACCTTTGTTCAAGGTCGACTCGGACCAGCCGGCAGATGCCTTGAAGTTCAGGAACTTGTCACCTTCACGACGAGTGAAGTCGAAGATCTCGTCCACGGTATATACACCGGTCTTGATCTCGTCCTGTTGCGCGGTGATGCCGAAGGTCAGGCGCGAGGTTTCGCTGATCGGGTAACCGATGTTTGCGCCCACACCCAGGCTGTCGATCGCATAGCTTGCAACGTCGACGTCGAGGTCTTTGTAGTCGGTGGTGCGGTAGAAGGCGTTGTAGCCCAGGCTCACACCGTCAGCTGTCCAGTAGGGGTCGACATAACCGAAGTTATAGCGGCTCTGGTATTCGCTTCGGGTCAGGCCGATGGAAACCTTGTTACCGGTACCGAGGAAGTTGTTCTGGGTGATCGAGCCACCCAGGATCAGGCCGGCGCTCTGTGCGAAACCGACGCTGGCGGTGATCGAGCCCGAAGCTTGCTCTTCAACGGCGTAGTTCACGTCAACCTGGTCATCCACACCCGGTACGGCCGGGGTTTCGACGTTGACTTCCTTGAAGAAGCCCAGACGCTCAAGACGGGTCTTGGACTGGTCGATCAGGTAGGTCGAAGCCCAGCCACCTTCCATCTGACGCATTTCACGACGCAGCACTTCGTCCGCAGACTTGGTGTTGCCACGGAAGTTGATGCGGTTTACGTAGGCACGCTTGCCAGGATCGACGACGAAGGTGATGTCTACCGTGTGATCTTCATCATTCGGGGTCGGCACGCCGTTGACGTTGGCGAAGGTATAGCCTTCGTTACCCAGGCGGCGAGTGATCAGTTCGGAGGTAGTGGTCATCAGCTTGCGCGAGAACACCTGATCCTTCTGCACCAGCAGCAGGGACTTGACCTGGTCCTCAGGGACTTTCAGGTCGCCGCTGAGCTTGACGTCACGAACCTTGTACTTCTCGCCTTCGTTGACGTTCACGGTGATATAGACGTGCTTCTTGTCCGGGGTGATGGACACCTGGGTCGAAGCGATGTCCATGTTGATGTAGCCACGGTCCAGGTAGTAGGAGCGCAGGCGTTCAAGGTCACCGGAAAGTTTTTCACGGGCGTATTTGTCATCGTTCTTGAAGAACGACAGCCAGTTGGTGGTCTTGAGCTCGAACAGGTCGATCAGGTCGTCATCAGCGAATTTGGTGTTGCCCACCACGTTGATGTGCTGAATGGCCGCGACGGTACCTTCGTTGATATTGACCTTGAGGCCCACACGGTTACGAGGCTGCGGGATCACTTCGGTTTCCACGGTCGCGGAGTAGCGGCCCTGGGCAACGTACTGGCGTTGCAGTTCGTTACGCACACCCTCAAGGGTCGCGCGCTGGAAGATCTCGCCTTCGGCCAGGCCGGATTGCTTCAGGCCCTTCATCAGGTCTTCAGTGGAGATGGCCTTGTTACCTTCGATCGCGATACTCGCAACGGAAGGTCGTTCGACGACCGTGATGACCAGGACGTTGCCTTCGCGACCCAGTTGGATATCTTGAAAGAACCCGGTTTTGAACAGCGCACGAGTGGATTCCACCAGGCGACGATCATCCGCCTGTTCCCCGACGTTCAACGGCAAGGCACCAAAGACGCTACCCGCGGAAACCCGCTGGAGGCCGTTGACGCGAATATCGGAGATGGTGAAGGACTCGGCGTGAACTTCGGCGATCATCAATACGGTGAGAACCGCAGTTAGCAGCAGACGTTTCATGAAGTCCTTTCTTATTCCAACTGGCAATAAACAAACTGCCGCAAAATGCGGCAGATTCGCAATTCAGCGAAGCGTTACAGTCGTCCCAGATCGTTGACCAGAGCTAACAACATCACCCCGACCACCAAACTGATACCGATCTGTATCCCCCAACCCTGCACCCGATCCGACAAGGGGCGACCACGCACCCACTCGACCAGATAAAACAGCAGATGCCCCCCATCCAATACTGGAATGGGCAGCAAATTCAGAACCCCAAGGCTAATACTCAGATAAGCCAGGAAATTCAGGAAATCCGCGACACCCGACTGGGCAGAAGCGCCCGCCACTTTAGCAATGGTTATCGGTCCACTCAAGTTTTTTACCGAGAGCTCACCGAACAACATTTTCTTGAGGGATTCGAGGGTCAGTACGCTCATGGTCCAGGTGCGTTTCGCACCCTCGCCAATCGCGGCCAAAGGCCCGAAGCTGACCTCTCGAACCATCGATGGCGGCCATTCGACACCTTTGACCCCGGCACCCAGGTAACCCCCGGCCGCCTTGGCCTCCCCGCGAACCGACAAGGTCACGGGAACATCGATTTGAGCACCCTCGCGCTCAACTTTCAGCACAATTCTGGTATCAGGACGCACACGTACCAGGTCGACCACTTGCTGCCAGTCACCCAGCGCCTGGCCATCGAGGGCCAGCAGGCGATCACCGGTTTTCAGGCCTGCGGCCTGGGCCGGACCTTTCGGATCCAGCTCAGCCAGTACCGGCGGCAAGGCCGGACGCCAAGGACGAATCCCCAGGGATTTGATCGGATCAGGCTCATCGGCGCCCTTGAGCCAGTGGTCCAGAGCCAACGCCCGCGGGGTTTCGGCACTGGAATCCTGGTCACGCACCACCACATTGACGGTGCCGCTTTCACCCAGGCGGCGCACCAACTGCAAATTGACCGCGCCCCAACCGGTGGTCGGCTCGCCATCAATGGAAACAATTTCCTGCCCTGCCACCAAGCCGGCCCTGGACGCGATGCTGTCCGCCTCGACTGCACCGATGACCGGGCGCACCTGCTGGCTGCCCATCATGGCCAGAACCCAGAAGAACACCATTGCCAACAGGAAGTTGGCGATCGGGCCCGCTGCAACAATTGCGATACGCTGACGAACGGTCTTGCGATTGAAAGACTGATCCAATTGATCAGCCGGCACTTCACCTTCGCGCTCATCGAGCATCTTGACGTAGCCACCCAACGGGATAGCGGCAATCACGAACTCGGTGCAACGACGATCATGCCAGCGCAACAATGGCATGCCGAAACCAACGGAAAAGCGCAATACCTTGACGCCGCAACGACGCGCCACCCAGAAGTGGCCGAATTCGTGGAAGGTAACCAGCACACCCAGAGCAACCAGGGTGCCGACAATCATGTAGAGCGCACTCATCTAATTTCTCCGCATTTCAATCCGATGCCTGAAGGCTCAAACGCGCCCACCCTAACGTGTGTCGCGATCCAGCCATTGCTGGGCCAAGGCTCGGGCCTTGGTATCAGCCTCAAATACCGCTCCCAGGTCATTTACAGCCACGACTGGCTCAAGATTCAGGACGTCCTCGATGATACTCGCGATCTGCGGAAAGCGGATGCGCCGTTCGAGAAACGCCGCCACGGCCACTTCATTGGCCGCATTGAGCATGGCCGGCGCGCTGTTACCCGCCTCGGCCGCTTGCCGCGCCAGGCGCAGGCACGGAAAACGCTGCTCGTCCGGGGCTTCGAAGTCCAGGCGCGCAATCGCAAACAGATCCAGGGGCGCCACGCCGGAATCGATCCGCTCCGGCCAGGCCAAGGCATTGGCGATCGGCGTGCGCATATCCGGGTTGCCCAGCTGCGCCAACACCGAACCGTCCACGTAATCGACCAAAGAGTGGATCACACTTTGCGGATGGATCACCACCTCGACCTGATCAGGCCGTGCATCGAACAACCAGCACGCCTCGATCAGCTCCAGGCCTTTGTTCATCATGCTCGCCGAATCCACGGAAATCTTGCGCCCCATGGACCAGTTTGGATGAGCGCAGGCCTGATCGGGAGACACATGCTCAAGCTCAGCCAGCGGAGTCTGCCGGAAGGGGCCACCGGACGCCGTCAGCAGAATCCGGCGCACACCGACCTGGCTCAAGCCGCGGGCGAAATCCCCGGGCATGCACTGGAAGATTGCGTTGTGCTCACTGTCCAGCGGCAGCAGGACCGCCCCACTCTTGCGCACGGCTTGCATGAAGAGTGCGCCAGACATGACCAGGGCTTCTTTATTGGCCAACAGAATTTTCTTGCCGGCATCGACTGCCGCCAGGGTAGGACGCAACCCCGCCGCGCCGACAATCGCCGCCACCACGGTATCCACATCGGCGTCGGCCGCCACCTGGCACAACCCCGCTTCCCCGACCAGCACCTGGGTGGTCAACCCCGCAGCCCGCAGATCATCCTGCAGCCCACGGGCCGCCGCGGCCTCAGGCACTACAGCAAAGCGCGGTGAGTGGCGCACGCACAAGGCCAGCAATTCGCGCAAACGCGTGAAGCCGGTCAGGGCGAAAACCTGGTAACGATCCGGGTGACGAGCGATGACATCCAGGGTACTCAGCCCGACGGAACCGGTCGCGCCCAGTACGGTAACCTGCTGCAGGCCGCTCACGAAGCGATCATCCACAGCAACACCGCGAAGATCGGCAGCGCGGCAGTGAGGCTGTCGATGCGGTCCAGCACGCCACCATGACCCGGCAGCAGGTTACTGCTGTCCTTGATCCCGGCCTGGCGCTTGAACATGCTCTCGGTGAGGTCACCCACCACCGAGATAAACACGACGATAGCGGTGCCCAGCAAGGCCAGTAGAACCTCTTTCACCGACCAGTCACGCACCAAACCGACCACCAGCGTGATCAGTAGCGTCAAGGCCAGGCCACCGTATACGCCTTCCCAGCTCTTGCCCGGGCTGACGGCCGGAGCCAGCTTGCGCTTGCCAAATGCGCGACCAGAGAAGTAGGCGCCGATATCGGCCCCCCACACCAGCACCATCACGACCAGGATCAATTCATTACCGATAGGGTAGCGCTTGATTTCCACCAGCCCTTGCCAGGCCGGCAGCAGGATCAGCAAGCCGATCACCAGCTTGCAGGCCACGCTGGACCATTGACCGCTGGTGCGTGGGTAAGTCAGCACCAGGAATGTTGCCAACGCCCACCACAGCACCGCCGCCCCCAATACCCAGGGTGCGATGTCCGGCAGGATGTACATCAGGAACAACAACACCGCGACCACTGCGGCGTACGCCACACGCGGCAACTGGTTGCCGAAGCCTGCCAGGCGCGCCCATTCCCAGGCACCCAGGCTCACGACCAGACCGATAAACAGCGCAAAGCCGGACCCTTCAAGCAGGAAGAAACCGCACAAGGCAATCGGCAGCAGGATCAGCGCCGTGATGATTCGTTGTTTAAGCATTTAAACCCGGGCTCCAGCTTCGATCTGCTCGCTCGTTTTACCGAAACGACGCTGACGGGAAGCGAAATCGGCCAGCGCATTGCGCATGGCATCGTGTTTGAAGTCCGGCCAGAACAGGTCGGAGAAGTACAACTCGGTATAGGCTAGCTGCCACAACAGGAAATTGCTGATGCGATGCTCACCACCGGTACGGATACACAAGTCCGGCAACGGCAGGTCGCCGGTCACCAGGCAGGTTTGCAACAGTTCGGGCGTGATGTCGTCGGGGCGCAGATGGCCGGCCTGCACTTCGCGGGCAAGCCGTTGCGCAGCCTGGGCGATATCCCACTGGCCGCCGTAATTGGCTGCGATCTGCAGCACAAAACGATTACTGCCTGCGGTGATAGCCTCGGCTTCGCGCATGGCCACTTGCAGTTCCGGGTGGAACCGCGAGCGATCACCAATGATGCGCAGACTGATGTTGTTGTCATTGAGGCGCTTGGCCTCACGACGCAGCGCCTTGAAAAACAGGTCCATCAAGGCACTGACTTCGTCGGCGGGCCGCTGCCAGTTCTCACTGGAAAAGGCGAACAAGGTCAACACTTCGACCTTGGCCTCGGCGCACACCTCAATCACCGCCCTTACCGCGTCAACACCCGCTTTATGCCCGGCAACACCCGGCATAAAGCGTTTTTTCGCCCAGCGATTATTCCCATCCATGATGATCGCGACATGGCGCGGCACCACGGAGGGCACAGTCTGCTTGGTCTTTTCCATAAAGGCGTCCTGACCCCTTATACGGCCATCAGGTCCTTTTCTTTTTCTTCGGTAGCCTGGGTGATCTTGGCTTCGGCGTCCTTGGTCAACTTGTCGATATCAGCAACGGCACGACGCTCTTCGTCTTCGCTGATTTCCTTGTCCTTGACCAGCTTCTTCAGGTCACCCAACGCATCGCGACGGATGTTACGCACGGCAACGCGCGCATCTTCAGCGGCACTGCGCGCCTGCTTGGTGAAGCCCTTGCGGGTTTCTTCGGTCAGGGCTGGCATGGAGATCAACAACAACTCGCCGAGGTTGGTCGGGTTGAGGTTCAGACCGGCGCTCTGGATCGCCTTGTCGACTGCCGCGAGCATGTTGCGCTCGAAGGCCACGACTTGCAGGGTGCGCGAGTCCTTCACGGTCACGTTGGCCACGCCGCTGAGCGGGGTGTCGGAACCGTAGTAAGGCACCATCACGCTGCCCAGGATGCTCGGGTGCGCCTTGCCGGTACGGATCTGACCAAATGCATGGCTCAGGGATTCCAGGGATTTCTGCATACGCGCCTGGGCGTCTTTCTTGATTTCATTGATCATTGTTGGCCTTCCTCGATCAGAGTCCCTTCCGCGCCGCCGTGTACGATATTCAGCAGGGCGCCGGGCTTGTTCATGTTAAATACGCGCAGCGGCATCTTGTGGTCGCGGCACAGGCAGATAGCAGTCAGGTCCATCACACCCAGCTTGCGATCCAGCACTTCATCGTAGGTCAGATGATCGAACTTCTCGGCATGCGGGTCTTTGAATGGGTCTGCAGTGTATACGCCATCTACCTTGGTGGCTTTGAGCACCACGTCGGCATCGATTTCGATAGCGCGCAGGCACGCCGCCGAATCCGTGGTGAAGAACGGGTTGCCTGTGCCAGCGGCAAAGATCACCACTTCCTTGGAGTTCAGGTGGCGCATGGCTTTGCGGCGATCGTAGTGATCGGTCACGCCAACCATGGAGATAGCCGACATCACGATGGCCGAGATATTGGCACGCTCCAGGGCGTCGCGCATGGCCAGGGCGTTCATCACAGTGGCCAGCATGCCCATGTGGTCGCCAGTGACCCGATCCATACCGGCCGCACTCAGTGCCGCGCCGCGGAACAGATTGCCGCCGCCGATCACCAGGCCGACCTGCACACCGATACCGACCAATTGGCCGACTTCCAGCGCCATGCGGTCAAGCACCTTGGGGTCGATCCCGAACTCTTCCGAGCCCATGAGGGCCTCGCCGCTGAGCTTGAGTAGAATGCGTTTATAGCGAGCCTGATAACCACTGCCCTGCTGAGCCATTGCGAATCTCTCCTGCGGCGTATTTTTTAAAAATTCTTGGCGAGCCGTTTACGGCTTGCGTTCACTCTAGCTGGACGCTGTCACAGCGCCATCGGAACACGGCTTTGTAAGCCAGTTCCGAGAGGAAACCAAATAAAATTGGCCTTCCCATTTGAAAAGAGGCTGCGCGCGTGAGCGGGCAGCCTCTTTCGGCGACAGTTTGGGACTGTCTTATTGCTTGGCGGCAGCCAGCTGGGCAGCAACTTCTTCAGCGAAGTTGTCGACCGGCTTCTCGATGCCTTCGCCTACTTTGAAGTAAGTGAAGGAAACGATTTCAGCACCGGCTTTCTTGGCCAGTTCGCCAACCTTGATTTCAGGGTTCTTGACGAACGCCTGCTCAACCAGGCTTGCTTCGGCCAGGAACTTGCTGATACGGCCTTTGACCATGTTCTCAACAATGTTTTCTGGCTTGCCTTTGATTTTTTCTTCGTTCAGCTGCAGGAACACAGCTTTTTCGCGCTCGATCGCTTCGGCAGACACTTCCGAAGGCAGCAGGAACTCAGGGTTGCTTGCAGCAACGTGCATAGCGATGTCTTTGGCCAGCTCAACGTCGCCGCCTTTCAGAACAACTGCTACACCGATTTTGTTGCCGTGCAGGTAACCACCAACAACATCACCTTCAACGCGAACCAGGCGACGGATGTTGACGTTTTCGCCAACCTTGCCGACCAGTACCAGACGAGCTGCTTCTTGAGCTTCGATCAGAGGCTCAACAGTGGTCAGCTTGTCAGCGAAGGCTTTTTCGACGCTGGCAGCAACGAATGCCTTGAAGTCATCCTGCAGAGCCAGGAAGTCGGTCTGCGAGTTGACTTCCAGCAGAACGGCGGATTTGCCGTCTTCTTTCAGGGCGATAGCGCCTTCAGCAGCGACGTTGCCTGCTTTCTTGGCAGCCTTGATGGCGCCGGAAGCACGCATGTCATCAATGGCTTTTTCGATGTCGCCGCCGGCCTTGGTCAAGGCCTTTTTGCAATCCATCATGCCTTCGCCGGTACGCTCACGCAGTTCTTTAACCAACGCTGCAGTAATCTCTGCCATTTCAAAATCCTCTTGGATAGGTTTTCAACCATTCCACCCGATCAAACGGGCGATCAATTCTTCCCGAATTTCCGTTGTAGGCCGCTGCACGTTACAAATGATGTAGCTGCGCTGCCGACAAATGGTTTTCGAGGTGGCAAAAAGGGGGCCAAGCCCCCTTTTTGCTTACTGAGTCAACGCCAGGGCGTCAGTTACTCAGCGGCAGCTACCGGAGCTTCTTCAACGAACTGCTCGGTACCGCCAGCAACGTGGTTGCGACCACGGATTACAGCGTCAGCCATCGAACCCATGTACAGCTGGATAGCGCGGATTGCGTCATCGTTGCCTGGGATGATGTAGTCAACGCCTTCCGGGCTGCTGTTGGTATCGACTACGCCGATAACCGGGATGCCCAGCTTGTTGGCTTCGGTGATCGCGATGCGCTCGTGATCAACGTCGATAACGAACAGTGCGTCAGGCAGACCGCCCATGTCCTTGATACCACCCAGGGAACGATCGAGCTTTTCCAGGTCACGGGAGCGCATCAGCGCTTCTTTCTTGGTCAGCTTGGCGAAAGTACCGTCTTCGGCTTGCACTTCAAGGTCACGCAGACGCTTGATGGAAGCACGGATGGTTTTGAAGTTGGTCAGCATGCCGCCCAACCAGCGGTGATCGACGTACGGCGAACCGCAACGTGCTGCTTCTTCAGCAACGATCTTGCCAGCGGAACGCTTGGTGCCGACGAACAGGATCTTGTTTTTGCCCTGGGCCAGACGCTCTACGAAAGTCAGAGCTTCGTTGAACATTGGCAGGGTTTTTTCAAGGTTGATAATGTGAATCTTGTTACGCGCGCCGAAAATGTATTTACCCATTTTCGGGTTCCAGTAACGGGTCTGGTGACCGAAGTGCACACCGGCCTTCAGCATATCGCGCATGTTGACTTGGGACATGATAGTTCCTTAATAAGTCGGGTTTGGCCTCCACGTATCCCAATGACCAACCAGCGGCATCAAGGCCTCCGGCACCCAGGTCATCGTGTCGACACGTGTGTGGATTTAAGCTTTTCGGGGTATCCCCGGAAAGCGGCGCATTTTATACCACAGCAAGGGCGAAAACGAAACCCGCAATCACACCTGACCGCAGCGATCTGTGCGCAAGCCGTTGAATAGAGCGGATTTACCCCCACCCTATAGATAGAAGCGATCGTCAGGGGCTCATGGTTTACCGCCCGCGTCTGTTAGAATCGCGTTTTTTGTGGCTTGTGCGAATTCAGCAACCTTTTGTCGCACGCCCGTAAACCGTATTGATTTCAGCGCGTCGCGCTAGAGAGAGCCTGTATGACCGTTAGTTTGAAAACCGCCGAAGACATCGCCGGCATGCGCATCGCCGGCAAACTGGCCGCCGACGTGCTGGAAATGATTGCAGAGCATGTAAAGCCGGGCGTCACCACCGAAACCCTGAACCAGATCTGCCACGACTATATCGTCAATGTGCAAAAGGCCATCCCTGCGCCGCTGAACTACAAAGGCTTCCCCAAGTCGATCTGCACCTCGGTCAACCACGTGGTGTGCCACGGCATTCCCGGTGACAAGCCGTTGAAGGACGGCGACACCCTGAACATCGACGTCACCGTGATCAAGGACCGCTACTTCGGCGACACCAGTCGCATGTTCCACGTCGGCAACGTGCCGGTCTGGGCCGAGCGCCTGTCCCAGGTGACCCAGGAATGCATGTACAAGGCCATCGAAATCGTCAAGCCAGGCTGCCGCCTGGGTGACATCGGTGAAGTGATCCAGAAGCACGCCGAAAAGAACGGCTTCTCGGTGGTGCGCGAATTCTGCGGCCACGGCATCGGCACCGTGTTCCACGAAGAACCACAGATCCTGCACTACGGCCGCGCCGGCACCGGCATGGAACTCAAGGCAGGCATGACCTTTACCATCGAACCGATGATCAACCAGGGCAAGGCCGATACCAAGGTGCTGGGCGACGGCTGGACCGCTATCACCAAGGACCGCAAGCTCTCGGCCCAGTGGGAACACACGCTGCTGGTCACCGAAACCGGCTACGAGATCTTCACGTTGCGCGCAGACGACACCATTCCTCGCGTTTCGGCGTGAGGGTTGCTTCGGTTTTCCAGCTTCAACCGTGTGACTGACTCAATAGATAGATAGGAAAGCCGACCGATGCCCCAGGTGGATCCCGAACTCTTCGACCGTGGCCAGTTCCAGGCCGAGCTGGCATTGAAGGCGAGCCCCATCGCCGCCTTCAAGAAAGCCATCCGCCAGGCGCGCGAGGTGCTCGACGCGCGTTTTCGCAGTGGTCGGGACATCAGACGACTGATCGAGGACCGCGCCTGGTTCGTCGATAACATCCTGCAGAAAGCCTGGGAACAGTTCAGCTGGAGTGCAGACGCCGATATCGCCCTGGTGGCGGTCGGCGGCTACGGTCGCGGCGAACTGCACCCCTACTCCGACATCGACCTGTTGATCCTGCTGGACAGCGCCGACCACGAAACCTTTCGTGATTCCATCGAGCGTTTTCTGACATTGCTGTGGGACATCGGCCTGGAAGTCGGCCAGAGCGTGCGCTCGGTGGATGAATGCGCCGAAGAGGCCCGTGCCGACTTGACGGTGGTCACCAACCTGATGGAAAGCCGCACCATCTGCGGCCCCGAGCGCCTGCGCCAGCGCATGCTCGAAGTCACCAGCACCGCACACATGTGGCCAAGCAAGGATTTCTTCCTGGCCAAGCGCGCCGAACAGAAGGCGCGGCACCACAAGTACAACGACACCGAATACAACCTGGAACCCAACGTCAAAGGGTCCCCGGGCGGGCTGCGGGATATCCAGACGATTTTGTGGGTGGCGCGCCGCCAATACGGCACGCTGAACCTGCGCGCCCTGGCTGGCGAAGGCTTCCTGGTGGAGAGCGAAAACACCCTGCTGGCCTCGTCCCAGGAGTTCCTGTGGAAGGTGCGCTACGCCCTGCACATGCTCGCCGGGCGCTCCGAGGACCGCCTGCTGTTCGATCACCAACGCTCCATCGCCACCCTGCTGGGCTTTGAGGGCGAAGACGCGAAGACCAGCATCGAAAGCTTCATGCAACAGTACTACCGGGTGGTCATGAGCATCGCCCAGCTCAGCGACCTGATCATCCAGCACTTCGAGGAGGTGATCCTGGCCCCCGAAGACGAAGCGCCGCCGCAGCCGATCAATGCGCGCTTCCAACTGCATGACGGTTATATCGAAGCACGCAACGACAACGTGTTCCGCCGCACCCCATTCGCCATGCTGGAAATCTTCGTACTGATGGCCCAGCAGCCGGACATCAAAGGCGTGCGCGCCGACACCATCCGCCTGCTGCGGGAAAACCGCCACCTGATCGACGACGAATTTCGCAACGACATCCGCAATACCAGCCTGTTTATCGAACTGTTCAAGTGCCGCATCGGCATCCACCGCAACCTGCGGCGCATGAACCGCTACGGCATTCTCGGGCGCTACCTGCCGGAGTTCGGCTTTATCGTCGGGCAAATGCAGCACGACCTGTTCCACATCTACACCGTCGATGCCCACACCCTGAACCTGATCAAGCACCTGCGTAAGTTGCAGTACACCCAGGTGTCAGAGAAATTCCCACTTGCCAGTAAACTGATGGCCAAGCTGCCAAAGCCTGAGCTGATCTACCTGGCGGGCCTGTATCACGATATCGGCAAGGGCCGGCATGGCGATCACTCGGAAATTGGCGCGGTGGACGCCGAAGCCTTCTGCCAGCGTCACCAGTTACCCCTGTGGGACAGCCGTCTGATTGTCTGGCTGGTGCAAAACCACCTGGTGATGTCGACCACTGCCCAGCGCAAGGATTTGTCCGATCCACAGGTAATCCACGATTTCGCAGGCATCGTCGGCGATGAAACCCGTCTCGACTATCTTTATGTGCTGACCGTCTCCGACATCAACGCCACCAACCCCACGTTGTGGAACTCCTGGCGCGCCAGCCTGTTGCGCCAGCTGTACACCGAGACCAAGCGCGCCCTGCGCCGCGGCCTGGAGAACCCGGTGGACCGCGAAGAGCAGATCCGTCGCACCCAAAGTGCGGCCCTGGATATTCTGGTACGCGGTGGTAACGACCCGGACGACGTCGAACAGCTCTGGTCGCAACTGGGCGATGATTATTTCCTGCGCCACACCGCCGGCGACGTGGCCTGGCACAGCGATGCGATCCTGCAGCAGCCGGCCGACGGTGGGCCGCTGGTCTTGATCAAGGAAACCACCCAGCGCGAATTCGAAGGCGGCACGCAGATCTTCATCTACGCGCCGGACCAGCACGACTTCTTCGCCGTGACCGTGGCCGCCATGGACCAGCTCAACCTGAACATCCATGACGCTCGGGTCATCACTTCCAGCAGCCAGTTCACCCTCGACACCTACATCGTGCTCGACACCGACGGCGACTCTATTGGCGATAACCCGGCGCGGGTGAAAAAGATCCGCGAAGGCCTCACCGAAGCCCTGCGCAACCCGGATGACTACCCCACCATCATCCAGCGCCGCGTGCCGCGCCAGCTCAAGCATTTTGCCTTTGCGCCCCAGGTGACCATTTCCAACGACGCGCAGCGACCGGTGACGGTGCTGGAACTCAGCGCGCCGGATCGCCCGGGCCTGCTGGCGCGTATCGGCGGGATTTTCCTGGAGTTCGACCTGTCGTTGCAGAACGCCAAGATTGCGACCCTCGGCGAACGGGTGGAAGACGTGTTCTTCATCACCGACGCTGATAACCAGCCGCTGTCCGACCCTGAGCTGTGTCGCCGCCTGCAGGATGCGATCGTGGAACAATTGAGCGTGACCCAGGAACCCGGCGTTGAGCTGACCCGACTGACTATTTGAATTCTTAACTTTGTGAACACGAGTCATGTGGGAGCTGGCTTGCCTGCGATGCAGACACCTCGGTCCGTCAGGTCGACCGCAGTGATGCCATCGCAGGCAAGCCAGCTCCCACAGGGGCCGCGCTCACCGTGATAGAGGCTTATATGAACAACGCCCTTAACCAGTTGCAGCCCTACCCTTTCGAGAAACTGCGCGCCCTGCTCGGCAGCGTGACGCCGAACCCGGACAAACGCCCGATTGCACTGTCCATCGGCGAACCCAAGCACAAGTCCCCGACCTTTGTCGCCGAGGCGCTGAGCAACAACCTCGACCAGATGGCGGTGTACCCCACCACGCTGGGTACCCCTGCCCTGCGTGAAGCCATCGGCGCCTGGTGCGAACGCCGCTTCAATGTGCCCAAGGGCTGGTTGGACCCGGCGCGGAACATCCTGCCGGTCAACGGCACCCGTGAAGCCCTGTTCGCCTTCACCCAGACCGTGGTCAACCGTGGCGACGATGCGCTGGTGGTCAGTCCCAACCCGTTTTACCAAATCTACGAAGGCGCCGCGTTCCTGGCCGGGGCCAAGCCGCATTACCTGCCGTGCCTGGATAGCAATGGCTTGAACCCGGACTTCGACGCCGTCTCCCCCGACATCTGGAAACGTTGCCAAATCCTGTTCCTGTGCTCCCCAGGCAACCCGACCGGCGCGCTGATCCCGGTCGACACACTGAAAAAACTCATCGCCCTGGCCGACGAATACGACTTCGTGATCGCCGCCGACGAATGCTACAGCGAACTCTACTTCGACGAACAAACCCCACCGCCTGGCCTGCTCAGCGCCTGCGTCGAACTGGGGCGCCGGGATTTCAAACGCTGTGTGGTGTTCCATAGCCTGTCCAAGCGCTCCAACCTGCCAGGCCTGCGCTCAGGTTTCGTGGCCGGCGACGCCGACATCCTCAAGGCCTTTTTGCTGTACCGCACCTACCATGGTTGCGCGATGCCGGTGCAAACCCAGCTAGCCAGCATCGCTGCCTGGCAGGACGAGGCCCATGTATTGGCCAACCGTGACCTGTACCGCGAGAAGTTCGATGCGGTGCTGGCGATCCTCAAACCGGTGCTGGATGTACAAAGCCCGGACGGCGGCTTCTATCTGTGGCCGAAAGTGAACGGTGACGACGCGGACTTCTGCCGCGATCTGTTTGTGGAAGAACATGTGACGGTAGTACCGGGCTCTTACCTGTCCCGCGAAGTCGACGGTTTCAACCCAGGCGCAGGGCGTGTGCGCCTGGCATTGGTTGCGCCATTGGCCGAATGTGTCGAAGCGGCTGAGCGGATTCGCGATTTCATACAGCGCCGCGTTTGAGTTTCAAGCCGCTCCCACACCGTGGGAGCGGCCATTACCGATGTATCTTGCAACCCATCAATGGGAACAAAGCCTGTTAAATGCTCCACCCACGTTCATCTGGTACACACGCTCAGGTGAACGACATGCCCCCCACCATCCCAACCCGTCCCGTTTCTCCTCACTCCGTGAGCGCACCTCACAGTAGAGCCAAACGCGGCGTCGCCATGCCGGACAAACTATGGCCTCAACATTCAGTGCTGACCATCTCGCGACTGAACATGACACAGGAACAAAAGGATCTGGTACAGCACAACATCAATAAATGGGCGCCGCACACTAACCTCTACTTGAAATTTATTGACAGCCCTAACGGTGACATACGCATTACTGCAGACAATAACAGTCACGCCGGATGGTCAAGCGTGGGAACCGATGCAAAAAACGTCCCCCTCTCCAAACCGACCATGAGTATTGGCTTCAAAGATTCACCGGACGGCATTGCCGCGACGGTTCAACACGAATTCGGCCACGCCCTGGGTTTGAAGCATGAGCACCAGCATCCGGATCGCACACTGGACCTGAATAGACAGAATATCTATGACGAGTACGAGTCGCGTAGGCAATTCAGCTATGAGGCCGATAACAATATCATCAGGACTTTTTCACGCCCCCAGGTAACAGCCTCTGCAAACTATGATGACAAATCCATCATGCACTATGGCTTTCCTGCTTCAAGACTCAACAGTGGTCCCCCCATCCCGCGCAACTTCAAACTGTCTGAAGACGATAAAAAGTTCATGCAGTCGCTCTATCCAGAAGATAAAACTCTCTTGGGCAAACTGCTCAATTCAAGCATCCGGGCAATGATCAGTTCCAGCCCTACTTAACACTTCCCAAGTTCGCTTCACTCATATCCAGATCCGCCAATACCTCGCGCAGTACATCGTCGCCAATCTGATGCTGGCGACTCAAACGGTAGAGCTCCAGGCGCTGCGCACGTAGCGCCTTGAGCCTCAGCCTGCGCTCCAGTTGATCCATTTGCAGCGCCAGTGCCTGAGCCTCGGCCGAGTCATTGAATACGTCCAACTGATGACGATACTCCGCCATCAGCCGCGCCTTGAGCTCGGTGGCCAATGCAGCCTGAGCGGCATCCGGCGTTTCGGCTTCGACGGGTTCTTCGACCTCCAACGCATGGATCGCCGCCACGGCGGTCTTTTTCCAGGCCTCGCGCACTTCGTTGTGGCGCTTCTCATCCGGACTTTTCTCCACGCCACGCAACAGCAACGGCAGGGCAATGCAAGCGGCGACCAGCGATAGCAGGATGACCCCGGCGGCGATAAAGATCAGCAGGTCACGCTCAGGGAAATCCTGGCCCGGCGCCAGCAGCAAGGGCACCGACATGACACCCGCCAACGTCACCGCACCGCGGACACCGCCGACGGTCAGCAACCAGCAGGAGCGCGCCGTCGGCACCAGGGTCAGCGCGCTTTTGCCACGCAGCCTGCGCAGCAACCCCGACAGCCGCCAGATGCTCTGTACCCAGATAAACCGCAGCACCACCAGCACCAGAAAGATCGCCACCACGTCCAGGCAGCGGTACAACAGGGTGGGCCACAGGGTGGTTTCGTGGCTGACCACAGCCTTGATGATGTCTGGCAGTTGCAGGCCGAGCAGCAGGAAGATCAAACCGTTGAAGGCGAACTCCAGCAACGACCACACACTGCGATTGAGCAGGCGCGTGCTGGTCTGGCGCGGCAGCAGGTCGAGCCAGCTCTGCATCATGCCCGCCGCCACCGCCGACAAAATGCCCGAAGCGCCCAGGCGCTCAGCCAACACGTAGGCAGCAAAGGGCAACAACAGCATGAACACCACATGGGTCGCGGGGTCATCCCAGCCCCGTGCAATCATCCACGCGCGCAGGCGGCCGACCAGCCAGCTCAACGCCACCCCGACCGCCAAGCCGCCCACGGCGACCAATACAAAGGTCAGGCTGGCATCCGCCAGGGAAAACACCCCGGTCAACGCCGCCGCCAGGGCAAACTTGAAGGTCACCAGGCCTGACGCGTCATTCATCAGCGCCTCGCCTTGAAGCATGTGCATCAGCGGTTTAGGCAAGCGATTCTGAGAAATGGCCGACACCGCCACGGCATCCGTCGGGGATAAAACCGCCGCAAGGGCAAAGGCCACCGGCAAGGGGATCGAGGGCAGCAACCAATGAATGAAGTAGCCGGCGCCGACCACGGTAAACAGCACCAGGCCCACCGCCAATGTCAGAATCGGGCCACGCAGGCGCCACAATTCGCGCTTGGGCATGCGCCAGCCATCGGAAAACAACAGCGGCGGCAGAAACAGAAACAGGAACAGCTCCGGGTCCAACGCCACATGCAGCCCCAATGTGGGCCAGGCCAGCAAGGCACCGGCGGCAATCTGTAGCAAGGGCAACGGCAGTGGGATGATGCGCCCGACCAGACGCGAAAAGCTGACCAGCATCAGCAGGATAAGAACGGTGTAGGCGGTTTGCATAACGCGGGTTTCCCGGACAATCGACTTGCAACGACACATCAGGCAACAACTGGCCGTTGAAGTGCCATATTACCCCGCTATGTTACTCGCCTAAGCCGCGCACCGGCTTTTGCACAAAAGTCGCAGGATGCTGACGAGCGGCGCCGAAACCGGCTGGTCGTGGCATAATCCGTGATCTTTCATTTTTCATTGGTCCAAAGGGGGGCAATTCCTTGACCGCTTCAAGCAAAACCCTGCACCTTTTCGGCATCAAAGCCTGCGACACCATGAAAAAGGCGCGCACCTGGCTCGATGAGCACGCGCTGAGCTACGAGTTCCATGACTACAAAACGGCCGGTATCGACCGTGAACACTTGACCCAATGGTGCAACGAGCACGGTTGGCAGGTGGTTTTGAACCGTGCGGGCACCACCTTTCGCAAACTCGAAGACGAACGCAAAGCCGATCTCGATCAGTCGAAAGCCATTGAATTGATGCTCGCACAACCCTCGATGATCAAGCGCCCGGTGCTTGATCTCGGTGACAGAACCCTGATTGGCTTCAAGCCAGATAGTTATTCGGCGGCCCTCAAGTAGGCCAGCCTTCCATTTTTGTAGAGGTAACAGCATGTCCAATTCCCTGTTCAGCCTGGGCTTCGGCGTCGGCACTCAGAACCGCCAAGGTGCTTGGCTGGAAGTGTTTTACGCACAACCGTTGCTCAACCCGTCGGCCGAGATCGTTGCCGCCATTGCGCCGATCCTGGGTTACACCGAGGGCAACCAGGCGATCACGTTCACCATCAGCCAAGCGCTGCAACTGGCAGATGCACTCAAGAACGTCGACGCCACTCAAGCCGCGCTGCTGAATCGCCTGGCTGAAAGCCACACCCCACTGGTTGCCACACTGCTGGCCGAAGACGCCGCGCTGACCTCCACGCCAGAGGCCTACCTCAAGCTGCACTTGCTGTCCCATCGCCTGGTCAAGCCTCACGGCCTGAACCTGGCAGGCGTGTTCCCGCAGTTGCCGAACGTGGCCTGGACCAGCCAGGGCGCCATCGACATCGCCGAACTTGCCGAGCGCCAGCTCGAAGCGCGTCTGCGTGGCGAGCTGCTGGAAGTGTTCTCGGTGGACAAGTTCCCGAAAATGACCGACTACGTGGTACCGGCCGGCGTGCGCATCGCTGACGCTGCGCGTATCCGCCTGGGCGCCTACGTGGGCGAAGGCACTACCGTGATGCACGAAGGCTTCGTCAACTTCAACGCCGGCACCGAAGGCCCAGGCATGATCGAAGGCCGTGTATCGGCAGGCGTGTTCGTCGGCAAGGGTTCGGACTTGGGCGGCGGCTGCTCTACCATGGGCACCCTGTCGGGCGGCGGCAATATCGTGATCAAGGTGGGCGAAGGCTGCCTGATCGGCGCCAACGCCGGCACCGGTATCCCGTTGGGCGACCGCAACACCGTGGAGTCGGGCCTGTACATCACCGCCGGCACCAAGGTTGCGCTGCTTGACGAGCAGAACCAGTTGGTCAAGGTGGTCAAGGCGCGCGAGTTGGCCGGTCAACCGGACCTGCTGTTCCGCCGCAATTCCGAGACCGGTGCCGTGGAGTGCAAAACCCACAAATCGGCCATCGAACTGAACGAAGCGCTGCACGCTCACAACTAAGCAGCCACTCGATGCCACTAGCGGGCCGCACCTTCGGGTGCGGCTCGCTTATACGAGTCTTGATCACCATGCTTGTGCCCTCCCCCTGGCGCGCCGATTTCCCGGCGATCGCCACCCTGCAAAGGCAAGACCAGACCTATCTGGACAGCGCCGCCACCGCCCAAAAACCCCAGGCCCTGCTGGATGCCATCGGCCATTACTACGCCAATGGCGCAGCCAATGTGCACCGCGCCCAGCATTTGCCGGGGGCCCATGCGACCCAAGCCTTTGAGGACAGTCGCAGCAAGGTCGCGCAGTGGTTGAATGCAGGCGACAGCGGGCAGGTCGTATTCACCCACGGCGCAACCTCTGCGCTGAACCTCTTGGCCTATGGCCTTGAGCACCTATTCAATGCGGGCGATGAGATAGCCATCAGCGCCCTGGAACACCACGCCAACCTGTTGCCCTGGCAGCAATTGGCCAAACGGCGTGCGCTGACGCTGGTGGTATTGCCCCTGGGCGATGACGGCGTGATCGACCTGCAAGCCGCCGCATCATTGATCGGCCCGCGCACGCGCCTGCTGGCGGTGAGCCAGTTGTCCAACGTGCTGGGCACCTGGCAGCCGCTGGAAGCGCTACTGACGCTGGCCCAGGCAAACGGTGCCCTGACTGTTGTGGATGGCGCCCAAGGCATCGTGCATGGTCGCCACGACGTACAGGCCCTGGGCTGCGATTTCTACGTATTTTCCAGCCACAAGCTCTACGGCCCGGACGGCGTCGGCGTGCTGTTCGGTCGCAACGCTGCCCTGCATCACCTGCGCCACTGGCAGTTTGGCGGCGAGATGGTGCAGCAGGCAGATTATCAAGGCGCCAGCTTCCGCCCTGCCCCACTGGGGTTCGAAGCCGGCACGCCGCCCATTGCCGGCGTGATCGGCCTGGGTGCCACCCTGGATTACCTGAGCTCACTGGATCAGCACGCCGTGACCGCCCATGAAGCGGCACTGCACGACTATTTGCTGCGCGGGCTGAAAGCACGCAATGGCGTGCGCGTACTGGGATCACCGCAAGCAGCGCTGGTGAGCTTTGTGGTGGACGGTGTGCATAACGCCGACCTGGCTCACCTGTTGACCGAGCAAGGCATCGCCGTGCGCGCCGGGCATCACTGTGCAATGCCACTGCTCAAGGCCATGCACTTATCCGGCGCCATTCGAGTGTCCCTGGCGCTGTACAACGACTCCGATGACCTGGAGCGCTTCTTTGAAGCGTTGGACCAGGCGCTGGATATGTTGCGATGAGCTTGCCAGTGGACGCGATGGCTGCGCTGCAGGCATTCCAGGCTGTCAGCGGTTGGGAGCAGCGCGCGCGGATGCTGATGCAATGGGGCGAGCGACTGCCCGCGTTGGCGGATGATGAAAAGGTCGACGCCAACCTGGTGCAAGGCTGTGAAAGCCTAGTGTGGTTGGTGGGGCATTTGCAGGACGGCCATTGGCAGTTTGCTGCCAGCAGCGAGGCGCGAATGATTCGCGGGTTGGTGGCGCTGTTGCTGGCGCGGGTCAATGGGTTGTCGGCTGATGAACTGCAAGCGGTGGATTTGCCGGGTTGGTTTGCCCAACTGGGCCTGTCCCGGCAGCTGTCACCATCGCGCACCAACGGCTTGAATGCAGTCCTGCAACGTATGCGCGAACTAAGCCATACACACAACTGAATGTGGGAGGGGGCTTGCTCCCGATGGCGGTGGGTCAGTCACACATGCATCAACTGACACTCCCTCATCTACAGAACTTGATAGCAACCGACGGTAACCACGATGCGAAGCGAGCCGCTCTTGATCTTGATCTTAGGCGCCCCGTCAAACCACGCTGGCCGGAATTCGACAG